>JBJDYT010000041.1:0-22703 GCA_051867635.1 Oscillospiraceae bacterium | reverse complement strand
CATCGTGGTGGACCCGGTCATGGTGGCCACCTCCGGGGCCAAGCTGCTGCGGGACGACGCGGTGGAGACGCTGAAGGCGCGGCTGTTCCCCCTGGCGGAGGTCCTGACCCCCAACATCCCCGAGGCGGAGATCCTCTCCGGCATGACCATCCGCAGCGCCGCCGAGATGGAGGCCGCGGGCCGGGCCATCGGCGAAGCCTATGGCTGCGCGGTGCTCTGCAAGGGCGGCCACCAGATCAACGACGCGGACGACTACCTCTTCAGCGGCGGCGCGGGCCGCTGGTTCCGCGGCCGGCGCATCGACAACCCCAACACCCACGGCACCGGCTGCACCCTCTCCAGCGCCATCGCGGCGAACCTCGCCAAGGGCATGGATCTGGAGCAGGCCGTGGAGCAGGCCAAGGCGTATATCTCCGGGGCCCTGGCGGCCATGCTGGACCTGGGCCGCGGCTCCGGTCCCATGGACCACATGTTTGACCTGCGCAGCGAATTTATCGGGGAGGTGCGGAAATGAAAAAGACCTCTACTTTCCAAAACGGGCTGATCTGGTTCGGCGCCGGCGTCTCCCTGGCGGAGATCCTGACCGGCACGGCCTTCGCCCCTCTCGGCATGGCCAAGGGCCTCGCTGCCATCGTCATCGGGCATATCATCGGCTGCGTCATGCTGTTTCTCGCGGGCCTCATCGGCGGGCGCACGGAGCGCAGCGCCATGGAGACGGTGAAAATGAGCTTCGGCCAGAAGGGCGGCCTGCTCTTCGCCTTCCTCAACGTCCTGCAGCTCGTGGGCTGGACCGCTATCATGATCTATGACGGGGCCCTCGCCATCGGCGGCATCTTCGACGTGGGCCGCTGGGTCTGGTGCCTGGTCATCGGCGGGCTCATCATCCTCTGGGTCGTGGTGGGCGTGACCGACCTCGGCTGGATCAACAAGGTCGCCATGGCGGCGCTGTTCCTGCTGACGCTGGTGCTGTGCAAGGTCATCTTCTTCAGCGGCGACCCCGTGGGCGGCGACCTGGGGGAGGCCATGTCCTTCGGCGCGGCGGTGGAGCTGGCCGTGGCCATGCCCCTGAGCTGGCTACCTCTCATCAGCGACTATACCCGTGAGGCGGAAAAGCCCTTCCAGGCCACTCTCGCGAGCACGGTGGTCTACGGCCTGGTCTCCTGCTGGATGTACGTCATCGGCATGGGCGCCGCCATTTACACTGGCGAGTACGACATCGCCCTGATCATGGTGCGGGCGGGCCTCGGCGTGGCGGCGCTGGTGATCCTGGTCCTCTCCACCGTCACCACCACCTTCCTGGACGCCTGGTCCGCCGGCATCTCCGCCGAGTCCCTGTCCAGGAAGATCAACGGCAAGTGGACGGCGGTGGCCGTCACGGTCATCGGCATCGTGGGGGCCATTTTCTTCCCCATGGACGATATCACCGGCTTTTTGTACCTGATCGGCTCCGTCTTCGCCCCCATGATCGCCATTCAGATCGCGGACCACTTCCTGCTGAAGCGGGACCGCTTCGGCGTGGAGGCGGACGTGCGGAACCTGGTCATCTGGCTCATCGGCTTCATCGCCTACCGGCTGCTCATGGGCGTGGACATCATCGTGGGCTACACCCTGCCCGACATGGTGCTGACCATCCTCCTCTGCGTGCTGGCGGAGCGGTTCAGCCGCAAGGACGCCAGGGCCTGAGACGGGAAAACGGCCATATACATGCGGCAAGCGGGCGTCCCCGCGCCTTTCCGGCGCAGGGGACGCCCGCTTTCTTTTCTATTCTGCGCCGTGGGAGGGCGGCTCGGCTCCGCCGGGCGGGGGAGACTGCTCCTCCGTGTCGGAGCGGCCGCGCCGGCGGCAGATGCGCCGGTAGGCCCGGAGGCCGGCGGCGCTGATGAGCAGCGCCGCGGCGAAGACCGCCGCCGCGAACACATAGCTCTGGGTCCCCAGGGCGTTGCCCCCCACGGTGGAGGTGACGACCGAGGGGATGCGCCCCACGGAGCAGATCAGCAGCCAGACCGGGAAGCGGATGTCCGTCAGCCCCGCGAAGTAGCACAGCAGGTCCTTCGGCGTGCCGGGGAGCATGAAGATGAGCAGAAAGAGGAAGTCCCGCCGGGGCGTGGTCTTGAGAAAGTGGAGGGACTGGAGTTTTTCCCGGGAGAAGAACAGCTCCGCCAGGCGGACGCCGAAGCGGCGCACCAGCCAGAACACCACCACGCTGCCGAGGGTGGCGGCCAGCAGGCACAAAAGCGTCCCCTCCAGCGCGCCGAAGGCGTACCCGGCGGCGATCTCCAGTGGCTCTCCCGGGATGATGGCCACCACCACCTGCAGCAGCACCATGCCCATGTAGGCCAGCCGGCCGCCCACGCCGTGGGAATCCACCCAGGCGCGGAACTCCTCCGGCCGGGAGGCGAAGCGCAGCATGGGGACGCCCACCAGCAGGCAGAGCAGCAGCGCCGCGGCGGCGAAAAGGCCCACGGCGGCGGCCGCCCGCAGCTTTTCACGGGAGAACGGTCCTTTCTGTCTCATAGCGTTCCTCTTTTCCCACCCGGTGCGGGAGCCCGGCAAAAAGCCGTTGGTATCGTCCTGTTACACGGTCCCGTCCTGGACCGCGTCCTCCTGCCAGGGGACCATGGTGGCGACGCAGCGGTGGATGGGGAGCCCCTCCTCGTAGAACTTGCGCTCATAATCCGTCATGACGCCCTTAGGGCCGCCCCCGTGGAGGTCCCGCGTCACCTCCGAGAGCACGAAGCCGAAGCGGGGGATCTCCGCGAGGGAGAAATCGAACAGGGCGCTGTTGTCCGTCTTGATATGCAAGGCTCCGCCCTCCGAGAGGACGGCGCGGTAGAGCCGCAGGAAATTGCCGTGGGTCAGGCGGCGCTTGGCGTGGCGGTTCCCCGGCCAGGGGTCGGAGAAATTCAGGTAGATGCGCTGGATCTCGCCGGGGGCGAAGACCTCCGGCAGGCTCCGGGCGTCGATGCCCAGGAAGAAGACGTTGTGCACTTCCTCCCGCTGGGCCCGCTCCATGGCCACCACCATGGCGTCCAGCACCCGCTCCACCGCGAGAAACAGCGTCTGAGGATGCTGCTTCGCCATTTCCACGGTGAAGCGGCCCTTGCCGCAGCCGATCTCCAGGTGGATCTCCTCCGCCCCGGGCATCAGGCTCCGCCAGTTGCCCCGCAGGGTCTCCGGCTCGCGGACCCAGCAGGCCTCGCAGCGCTCCATCCGCGGCGACAGGTTCTTTTTCTTTCTCATCCGCATGAGGATCATCCTTCCTTGCCGGCGCACGGGGGAGGCCGGCGCGCCGACTGAGCAATACTTGATATTAAATACAGTATACCACGCTTTTTCGACCCTGTAAACGGCGAAGCCCCGCCTCCTCGGGAGGCGGGGCGCAGCTCAGGCCTGCTGCAGGGGCCAGGTCTCACAGTAGCGCTGCACGAATTTTACCAGCCGCTTCAGCGCCGGGGCGGTACCGCCGCCCGGCGGGAAGGCGATGCCCAGGGTCCGGTGGTACTCCGGCTGCAGGGGGCGCAGGGCCAGCCCCTCCGGCATGCGGGAGAGCACCAGCTCCGGCGCCAGGGTCACTCCCAGGCCCTTCGCCACCATGGACTGGATGGCCTCGTCCCCCCGGACGCGGAAGCGGATGTTGGCCTGCAGGCCCTCGCCCATGAGCACCCGGTTCACGTCCTCGTCGGAGCCGCTGTACTGCATGATGAAGGGGTAGCGCACCAGCTCCGCCGGGTGCACGCGCTCCTGCTTTGTCAGGGGATGGCCCGCCGGGAGGACGGCGTAGATGGGGTCGTCAAAGAGGGGAAGGAAGCGGAAATCCTCCGGCACCGGCAGGGACATGAAGGCCAGGTCGATCTGCCCCTCGTGGAGCCAGCGGGTGATTTCGCCATGCTCGCCCACGTAGAGCTGCAGGTCGATGCCGGGATAGGTATCGGTGAAGGACGCCACCACGCTGGGCAGCAGGTGGATGGACAGGCTGTAAAAGCAGCCGATGCGGATGGTGCCTACGTCCAGACCGTGGATGCGCTGCACCGTCTCCTGCAGCTTCTCCTCGCCGTTGACGATCTGCCGGAGATAGACCAGCAGCGCCTCCGCCTCCGCCGTGGGGGAAACGCCGTTTTTGCTCCGCACCAGCAGCGGAAAGCCGAACTCCTCCTCCAGCGACAGGATCATGTGGCTGATGCCCGGCTGCGTGTAGTGCAGCTTCTCCGCCGCCCGGGTGAGGCTCCCGCTTTCCACCGCCTCCAGCAGTGCCCGGTACTTTTTCAGACTCATGGCCGCCACCTCATTCAAAAACGGAATATCTCACATTCAAAACATGCAGTTTTCTTATAGTGATATACATTGTATAATAATTAACGTACAAAGGCAAGCGCTTTTTCGACAAAAATTTTGGCACAACCGCCAAGCGGAGGGATACCATGAAGCTGCCTCTGATCACCAACATCCAGCGCTACTCCATCCATGACGGCGACGGCATCCGCACCACGGTGTTTTTCAAGGGCTGTCCCATGGCCTGCCAGTGGTGCCACAACCCGGAGACTCAGGAGTTCGACGCGGAGCCCATGCGCAACCCGGACCGCTGCGGCGGCTGCGGCCGCTGCGCCGCCCTCTGCCCGGAGGGAGCCATCTCCCTGAAAGACGGCCTCGCGGTGACAGACCGCAGCAAGTGCGTCCGCTGCGGCGAGTGCGTGGACGAATGTTACAACGAGGCCCGGACCATCTCCGGCCGCAGCTACGAGGTGGAGGAGCTGGTGCGCATCCTGGTGCGGGACCAGATGTTCGCGGAGGTCTCCGGCGGCGGCGTCACCCTCTCCGGCGGCGAGGTCATGGCCCAGGATATGGACTACATCACGGCGCTGATGCGGCGGCTGGAGGAGAAGGGCATCTCCGTGAACATCGACACCTGCGGCTTCGTGCCCTTTGCGAACTATGAGCGGGTGCTGCCCTACGCGGACGTGTTCCTCTACGATATCAAGGCTATGGACGACGAGGTCCACCGGAAGTACACCGGCGTCAGCAACCGCCTGATCCTGGAGAACCTGGCGGAGCTGGGACGCCGCGGCGCGAAGCTCTACATCCGCATGCCCCTCATCGCCGGGGTGAACGACTCGGAGGAGGATGTGGGGCGCGCCATCGCCTTCCTGCGTGAAAACGCTGTCCCCGTGCGGCAGGTGAACCTGCTGCCCTACCATGAGCTGGGCCAGGATAAGCTGGAGAAGCTGGGGAAGGTCCGTGTGGACCACGGCTTCCGGCCCCCTGAGAAGGCCCATCTGGAAGAACTCGCGGCACTGTTCCGGACAAACGGATTTTTAAATACAAAAATAGGAGGATGACCCATGGAAGAACGCGGAATGAACGCAAGGATCAAAATGCTGCGCAAGCAGAGCGTGGAGACCCAGCCTCACATCTACATGGAGCGCGCCAAGCTGATGACCGAGGCGTATAAGCTCTATGACGGCAGCATGTCCGTTCCCGAGATGCGCGCCACCGCCCTGAAATACTACTTCGAGCGCAAGCGCATCGAGATCGCCGACGGCGAGCTCATTGTGGGCGAGAAGGGCGACACCGCCCAGGCCGCCCCCACCTTCCCTGAGCTCTGCTGCCACACCCTGCAGGATATGCACGTCATGAACGACCGCGACCTGATCAACTTCTCCGTCACGGAGGAGGATCTGAAGCTGCAGGAGGAGGTCATCATCCCCTACTGGGAGAACCGCAGCACCCGCCACCGCATCCTGGAGAACATGACGCCGGAGTGGAAGCTGGCCTATGAGTCCGGCATCTTCACCGAGTTCATGGAGCAGCGCGGCCCCGGCCACACGGTGGGCTCCCGCAAGATCTTTGAAAAGGGCTTTTTGGATTATAAGAAGGACATCGAGGACGCCATCGCGGCCCTGGATTTCCTGCACGACATGGACGCCTTCAACAAGCGCAACCAGCTCCGGGCCATGGCCATCGACTGCGACGCCATCATCCTCCTCGCCAACCGCTATGCGGACCTGGCGGAGAAAATGGCGGCGGAGGAGACGAGGGAGGAGCGCAAGAAGGAGCTGCTGCAGATCGCGGAGAACTGCCGCTACGTCCCCGCCCACAAGCCCGCCACTTACTGGCAGGCCATCCAGATGTACTGGTTCGTCCATATCGGCGTCACCAGCGAGCTGAACCCCTGGGACGCGTATTCTCCGGGCCGCCTCGATCAGCACCTCTATCCCTTCTATAAGGCCGACGTGGAGAAGGGGGCGCTGGATAAGGAGCACGCGCTGGAGCTGCTGGAGTGCCTCTGGGTCAAGTTCAACAACCAGCCCGCGCCCCCCAAGGTGGGCATCACCCTGAAGGAGTCCAGCACCTACACCGACTTTGCCAACATCAACACCGGCGGCATCACCGAGGACGGCGAGGACGGCGTCAACGACGTGAGCTATCTCATCCTGGACTGCATGGACGAGATGAAGCTCCTCCAGCCCTCCTCCAACGTGCAGATCTCCCGTAAGACCCCCCAGAAGTTCCTCAAGCGCGCCTGCGAGATCTCCCGCAAGGGCTGGGGCCAGCCGGCGTTTTACAACACCGAGGCCATCGTGCAGGAGCTGATGAACGCGGGCAAGAGCCTGGACGACGCCCGCAAGGGCGGCACCAGCGGCTGCGTGGAGACCGGCGCTTTCGGCAACGAGGCGTACATCCTCACGGGCTACTTCAACCTGCCGAAGATCCTGGAGCTGACGCTGTACAACGGCTATGACCATGTGGGCGGCCACCAGCTGGGTCTCAAGACCGGCGAGGCCAAGGACTTCAAGACCTTCGAGGAGTTCATGGACGCCTATAAGAAGCAGATCATGTACTTCCTGGATATCAAGGTCAACGGCAGCAACGTCATCGAGCAGGTCTTCGCCCAGTACATGCCCGCGCCCTTCCTCTCCATCATCACCAACGACTGCATCAAGAAGGGCAAGGACTACAACGCCGGCGGCGCCCGCTACAACACCAACTACATCCAGGGCGTGGGCATCGGCACCATCACTGACAGCCTGGCCGCCATCAAGTATAACTGCTTCGACCACCAGAACTTCACCCTGCCCGAGCTGGTGGAGGCCATGGACCACAACTTCGAGGGCTATGAGCGCATCCATCACCTGGTCAGCAACAAGACCCCCAAGTACGGCAACGACGACGACTACGCCGACGGGCTGATGAAGGAGATCTTCACCTTCTACCGCGACGCCGTCACCGGCCGGCCCAACACCAAGGGCGGCTACTACCGCATCAACATGCTGCCCACCACCTGCCACGTCTATTTCGGCGAGGTCATGCTGGCCTCTCCCAACGGCCGCCTGGCCCATGTCCCCGTGTCCGAGGGCATTTCTCCGGAGAAGGGCGCCGACAAGTACGGTCCCACCGCCGTCGTCAACTCCTGCGCCAAGATGGATCATCTCTCCACCGGCGGCACGCTGCTGAACCAGAAGTTCACGCCCTCCGTGGTGGCGGGGGACACCGGCCTGGACCAGATGGCCAATCTGATCCGCGCCTACTTCAACAAGGACGGCCACCACATCCAGTTCAACGTCATTGACCGCCAGACCCTGCTGGAGGCCCAGGCCCATCCCGAGGACTACAAGGACCTGATCGTCCGCGTGGCGGGCTACAGCGACCATTTCCGCAACCTGAGCAAGGCCCTGCAGGACGAGATCATCAACCGTACGGAGCAGTCCTTCGACTGATACGCGGCGGAAGGAAGGGCCCTTTTCGGTGTACAACGGGCCAGGAAGGGAGTACAATGGTCTTGCCGCCAGGCGGCAAGGAAAGAGCAAGAGGAGGAAAGAACTTATGAAGATCGGTTTTCTCGGCGCGGGCGCCATGGGCGGCGCCATTCTCAGCGGCGCCATGAACGCGGGCGTGCTGCAGGCGGAGGATGTGTATGTCTCCGACTTTTCCGACAAGATCCGGGAGAAGTACGCGGCCCTCGGCTGCCACATCTGCCAGAACAATGAGGAGCTCGGCAGCAGCGCGGACATCGTGGTGCTGGCGGTGAAGCCCCAGTACGCGGCCCCCGCTCTCGCGGAGCTGAAGGGGAGCATGAACGGCAAGGCCGTCATCTCCATCATGGCGGGCGCCACCACCGAGCGTATCCGCGGCATGATCCAGGGCGATATCCGCGTGCTGCGCGTCATGCCCAACACCCCGGCCCTGGTGAACGCGGGCGCCTTCGCCCTGTGCAGCGAGACGGACCTGAACGCGGAGGAGAAGGCCTTCGCGGAGAAGCTCTTCAGCGCCATCGGCATCGTGGAGTGGATGAACGAGCACCTCATCGACACGGCCTGCGGCCTGTCCGGCTCCGGCCCCGCCTTCGTGGCCCTGTTCATCGAGGCCCTGGCCGACGGCGGCGTGCTGGAGGGGCTGCCCCGGGCCACGGCGTACCGCCTCGCCGCCCAGACCGTCATGGGCACCGCCAAGATGGTGCTGGAGACCGGCATGCACCCCGGCCAGCTGAAGGATATGGTGTCCTCTCCCGGCGGCACCACCATCACCGGCTGCCAGGTGCTGGAGGAGAAGGGCTTCCGCGCCGCCGCCATCGACGCGGTGCAGGCCGCCACCCGCAAGTCCCGCGCGCTGTAACGAAGCGGGGCAGGGAGCCATACCGGCACAGAACAGATGAAAACAGCCGCAAGCCATCGTGCGATGGCTTGCGGCTGCCGCTTTTGCAGGGATAAAACGCAATACGCTGCGGAAAGGGGAGGGGGGAAAAGCGGCGTGCGCTATCCCCGCCTTAAAACAGGTCCAGCTGCGTGTAGCCGAAGATCTTTCCCTTCTCCACCGCGTACTCCGAGATGTAGCTCCTGAACTCTGCCAGTTCCATCGTGCCGTACTGCGCGCACTCTGTACAGGCTGCGAGATAACAGTCCGTCAAGGTGTTGATCCCGGCGCGCAGAGCCTTGTCCACAGCCTCTTTTACCGCGTCTTTCAGCAGGGGCGTTTCTTTCCGGTAGCCGGCCTTGATGGTGTAGACGCCGGAGCTTTTGTCAAAGTCGAGGATCGAGCCGATGATCGCCTCTTTTTCTTCCGCCAGCCGGTAATGGATGTTGTTTTTCAGCCAGCTGATGATGAATTCCCGGTCCAGCACGGTCCTGGACACTTGTCCGCCGCGCGAGTTGGCCACGAAGCACAGGTGTGACAGCAGCGGGGAGAGGTCGCTGGACGGGACTTCCTCAGGTGCGAACGTATAGACAGAGTAGACGTCGCTGATATAGCTTGACTGGAGGGACATCTGCGCTTTGGAGGAGATCACCGCCGGTATTTGATAGAAGACGCTTCGGCAGACAAAGCCGTTTGTCTGCAGCGCGGAGACCAGCGCCGTCCAGGCCCGCATGTCGTTGTTGTTGAAGGTGATCAGCAGCTTGCCGCCGTCGGTCAAATGGGCTGCAAAGCAGGCCATGTACTGGCTGAGCTTATCTGCATAGTTCTGCCACGACTGGGTCTTGTCGATCCTGTCGCTGACGCTGATATCATCGTCGGAGGACGGTATCTTTTTCAAAAAGCTGTTCCAGATGTTTGAAAACTCCGTATACGGGACGCTGTCCCCATAGGGGGGATCCAGAAAGATCAGGTCCGCCTTCAGACCGGAGAAGCTGCCGCTGCGCAGCAGCTCCAGGGAGTTACCGAGATAAACCTCGGCCTTGCCGCGGGCGGGCGTTTCCTGAAGACGCTCCAGCGCTTTCTTATACTTGGACAGCCGCGCCCTGACATGCACGAAGGGGTTTGCTTCCAGGTGCTCCTGGGGGACCCAGAAGCCCGGAATGCTCCACGCCGGCCCGCCGGTGGAGAGATTGTTCCGGCTGGCGATGAGCCTTGAGCACTGCGCGGCGCTTGCGGTCAGCAGCAGGAGGGCGCAGTCGCGTATTTTTGTATTCTCGATCTCCCATATGCGGTCCGCAAAAAACGACAGGATGCAAAAGTTCCTCTTCGTAAAAAAAGACGACGTTCTGATCCCCTTGAAGGCCAGTATGCGCCGGTTTTCCGGGAACGCAAAATCATAGGAGGCGGTGTCCGCGGAGCCGTCCGTGCAGCGGGAAAGGGCCTCCTGCCGCGCCAGCTCGGCCGCCGGCGCGGCGTAGTTTTTGTCATTCTCAACAGTTATGCGGAAGATCTCTGTGTCGGCCAAGGTTTCCAGATTGAACCGGACGGCCCGGCCGCAGCGGGGGCAAAGCAGCTTTTTTCCGTCCCTCTGGCAGCTCGCCTGGCTGACGGCTTCTCCGCAGCCGCATCTTGCGATGATCCTGTGGGACAGATACTTGATCGTCTGACCGTCTCCGGTTTGGAACAGCTGTCCAAACCTTGCATATGCGCTGTCGTAAATGCCTTCAAACACGGCGGTAAACTCCTCCGGGCCGGGGGGATCGAGCAGCACTCTGCTGATCAGAACGGCGGCCGGATTCAGATCGAACCCATAGCAGTTCCTGCCCAGCAGAGCGCCTTCCCTGAGCGCGACGCCGCTTCCGCAAAAGGGGTCCAGCACGACGTCGTTTTCCGAGGTGAGCGCGGCGATGCATTCGCTGATTACATTATGCGGTTTTCTTGCCCAGTATTTGTGCATCAGGTATTCCGGAGTGTGCGTCTGCGCTTTTATGAATCCAATGTCGAACCCCATGCTGTACCTCTTCTGCATATAACGATGAAATCGTTCAGGCTGATGCCGATCTTGTCGCTTTTCCGCCGTTGGCTGGTGCTCCAGGAAGCCTCTGTGTATTTGGGGACGCGCAGGACCATTTTCTCCACCTGCATCTGGGGATCGTCCGCAAGAAAGCGGTCCAGCAGCATTTTGGTCGCCTGCATGTACTCCCCCTTGATCATCGTGTCGCCTATCATCAGGGCCAGCACGCCGTTTGGCCGCAGGGTGGCGGCCACGTTGTGCAGGGTCCTGCTCATATCATCGACATAGCAGCCGATCTTCTCCGCTTTTCCGACTTTGAAGAACTCCCGGATCTCGTTTTTTCTGACATGGGCGTGATCGACCCCCATCCATGCCAGCTCCAGGGAATTCACGGAGCTGTATTTATAGGAGTTGAAGTAGGGCGGATGCACGATGGCCAAATGGTTGGTGGGACCCAGGTCATAGCCTGTGCCGGCGTCATGGGAGGAAATGTCCAGACGCACCTTTTTCTCCGGCAGAGCGGACACCGCGCCGATGGCTTTCGACGCCTTTTTTACAAAGGTCTCCAGGCAGTCTTCCTTTGCGGTGGCGACGTCCAGGAAAAGCCTGCCCTGCTGCGTGGTCGCCCTTGAGACCGTCCTGACGGAGGCGGCGAGACATACGCGATAGAAGTCCCTTACGTCCGGATCCGCTATCCTGTTTATCTGGAATATCAGTCCCCTGATGGAATCCTGGGTCTCCCGCAAAAACCAGTGATCGACGTCCCGGAGCCCGGCGGGCTGCCAATCAAATTCCTCCGCCGTCAGGGGCCTGTAGGCGCGGATGATCTCCTGCAGGGCGTCCTCAAGCGCTGCTCTGTCGATATGCGTGGTCTTTACCTTCGACAGCAGCAGGGAAAGGGGACTGACGTCGTACGTCCTGCAGTTCCGGTTTGACAGAAGCGATTCCAGCGCAGTCGTACCGCTCCCGGCCATGGGGTCCATGACGGTGTCGAATTCCTTCGTATACTGCATGATCAGATGCGCCGCGATGGTCGAGGGGATCTTCCCAAAGTATCTGAAAATGCCGTGGGTGGAGTAATTGATCTGGGCATTTGTCCCAAGCGCGGTCCACGCTTCCAGCGGAGCGTACCGGTCAAGGCCTGCCTGCCGCAGCAGAAAAAGCTCGCTCTCCGTCAGCTCCTGCTGCCGCCGGACTTCGATCCCTGCGTTTTTGTTATCTACGGGATTCGGATAGCTGTAAAATAGTGCCTCCATGTAGACCTCCGCTATGGTTGGATTTCCGCGCCGCATGTATCGCGCGCCGTTCGGCTATGCAGTAGGGACCCTTGTAATGTATGGCATAGAAACCGAATGAAGTCAAGCCGTTTTTATGATTTCACCAGCGAGCGGACTATCTCGCCGCCCCATGAAGCCGCCGCCTCATCGTAGCTTTTACAGAAGGCCGAGCAGCGCAGGGCGCCTCCCCGGTACAGCGTCTCAACGCCTACGATCAGCTCCGGGTACACGGCGGCCTTGCCTTCGGCCAGGCTGTGGTAATAGTCAAACAGCTCTTCTTTTTCCGCCTCCGTTTCGGGGCGCTCCGTGCTGCCCCACAGCAGGCCGAGGACGATGCGGTAGGTCTCTCTGCCCTTCCAGAAGCTGTTGCCGTCCTTCGCCCGGAGGATGCCGGCCAATTTGACCACTACCGCGGCGCTTTTCTTCGCCTGCTTTTCCTCCCGCAGCTTTTGAAGGCTGTCCTTGGCTTCAAAGATGATAACGGCCCGCAGGTCGTCGTTGTACATGACGATGTCCGGCCGGTCCTCTTCCAGAATGAACCTGTACACTTCCCCCTCCTCCCCGGATTTCAGGGACACGGCTTTCATTGTTTTCCAGGGGCCGGCGGTGGGGTTGGTGAACGCAATATGCCAGGATGTGTCTGTTTTAAAGAGGATCTCAAACGCCCACCGGGCGATCTCCTCATTGAGACGGTTGATGCTTCTCATCATTTACAGGACCTCCGCATTTTTCAACGAAACCGCCACCCCGGCGTGGAAGATGAGATAGTCGGTCAATTCCTGATACAGCGTGGTCCCTTTGTTTTTGACCACATTGCCCTTTTTGCCGAACGCCTGGGTGTGGACCTGATGGGGGAAGTACATCACAACGGCGCGGTCCCGCGTGTCAAACCTGCCGAAGCAGGTGGCGTACGCCGACAGCTGCCCCGTATAGGGATCGCCGAACAGGCGCCCCGGCTTGAGGGAGTTGCAGACGTACAGGAACACCGGTTTCTCCTCCGGAATGGCGTTCAGCTTGCCGCGCAGGCGGGGATAGGCGGTTTCGATGGCCGCCCGCAGATCGGCCCACCTGTCATAGAGATACACCACGTTTTTTGACGTGGTCACGTGGATGTTGCCGTTTTCGGTTTCCGGGAAATCGCCGGGCTGCATCGTAAACACGGCCGGCGGCGACAGCGGCGCGCCTGCGTCGAAAAGCGCCTTCTGCTCCTTGACCCAGCCTTTTATCTTTTCCGGGCTCGTCGGCTTTCCGGAGCCGGCGTTGCCGGAGAGGATGTAGCAGGCGTCGCGGGTCACGTCCGCCTCCAACAATGCCGCAAGGGCGTCATACTTGATCAGACTTTTCCCTTGCTGGTGCGCCAGAACGTCCTTCGGGACCCCGTCCGTCAACGGCCAGACGAGTATTTGCTCTTTCAGGGCGTCGTCGTCAGGCGTCGGCTTGTCCAGGGCAAAGCGGGCCACCGCCGCCGCGGTCTTCTTCTGTGACAGCAGGTTCCCCGAGGGCAGAAAATCAATGACCTTCTCCCATTGGGAGGCGATAAACGCCTGCATTTCCTGATACTGCTTTGCAAGAAGGTCCTCCAGTTGGAAGAAGGGATCCCGGCCAAGAATATAGTTATCGACCACGCTTGACAGCGACGAGAACAGCAGCCCCAGGCCGTTGCCAGCGTGATAGTCCTCCACATTGTCTATATCGGAGTAATGGAGGACCACACAGGGGGTCCGTTTGATCATGGTCAGCTTGATGGCCGCGATGGACGGCCAAATATTGTCCCTGCGGACGCCTCCGTCAACGTGTTCGCCGTATTCGGACACAAAATACCAGTACGGTATTCGCAAATGAGCGCTCCCGTACTGCCGCTCGCACCGCTGCATGGCCTGGTTGCCCGTAGGGGTGGCGGCAGTTTCCTCGACTGCGAAGAGGATCCTGTCGCTGCGGCTGTCATACGCGGCAAAGTCCGGCTTTCCCCAGCGGATCAGCTCCTTGATCCTGTCCGGCATCGGATTCCACGACTTGTACGAGCCGTATACGACGAGGTCAAGCACCTTGCCGCCGTCCTTTGAAACAGTGTAGTGGGGAATGAAGCCGTTTATGTAGTCGCTTGCGTATGTGTAGCCGAGGGTTTCTAACGTACGGCAGACATGATCGCAGCACCACACGCCCTCGTGGAAGCTGTCCGCCCATATTTCCAGTTCCTTCATCCTGTTCCCTCCCTGGCGCCGCTTTCTGCGCCCGGCGCCCCGCGCCCGAAGTCTGCCGTTACTGCGAACCGACAATACCATTATATCATACCACAGTTCTCGCCCCGCAACGACATTTTTTTACACGGCCTTGAGAAAACGCCTGTTTGCGGCTGCCGGCATGGCGGGCGCTGAAAAAAACCATCCTCCACGGCGAGACCCCGGGAACGGAGAAGGGAGGCCGCGCCGAAGCGCGGCCTCCCTTAACAGGCGCAGATGTGAGGTTTGGCAGGGGAAGGCCCCCGCTGTCCGGCGGACTGCGGCGCTCATGCGCCCCGGCCGGTGAGGATGATGCCCCTGTGCTCCGCCACGCGGGCTCCGTTCCACACGGGATAGGTATAGCAGGAACTCTCCTCCGTGATGGTGTCGTAGGTGCTGCGGAGCGCGCCGCTTTCGTCGGTATAGCTCCGCTCCGCCATCATGTAGGCCGCGCCCTCCTCCCAGGCGATGGATTCCGGCGGCTCGTTCGGGTCGATCTCCGTAACGGAGACGGCGCGGTGGTTTTCGTCAAACTGGGTGATGCGCCGCAGCTCATAGGGCCGGGAGGGCAGGAAGCGCACCTCCGCCTTTAGGAACTCCGTGCTGCTCTCCCCGGTGCTGTAGCTGTACCTCACCTCGTTGGAGACGGAGAGGGCGCTGCTGGCGCCGCTCGTACCCTCGCTCTCGCCCTCCAGCGTCATGTTCGCCGCGGTTTTCTTCAGGTAGCAGCCGCCCTCCGCTGTCTCGTAGACGGCGTAGATGCTGCCGTACAGCTCCTCGCCGGCCCGGCCCTCCCAGTGGTCGGTCTCGCCGTCACCGTCCTCATCTACCTGATAGACGGTGAAGGTCCCGCCGCCGAAGTCCGCCGCGGTGGGCTCGTGGTCGAACTGCTCATACACGCCTCCGGCGACGCCGGTGGTGTCATAGACCAGCGTGCCCTGCAGGGTGACGCCCTGGCCCACATGGACAGCGGTGCTGTTTTCGGTGAAGCAGGGGTCAAAGAAGTTCTGCCCGCAGTCGTCCTCCAGCAGATAGCCAAGGCCGTAGCCCGGCAGATCGCCGCAGGTGACTTTCCCCGTCTCCCGGTCAAAGTCGGCGGGGATGGGATTCTCCCGGAACTGGAGCTGTCCGGTGGCGCTGACGGTCAGCTCAGAGCTGCGCTCGCCGGCCTTTTCCAGTTCCTCCGAGGTCAGGATCACCGCGTAATAGCCGATGAGCGTGTCGCCCCCCGCGCCCGCGTCCTCCTTCGCCAGGGAGGCGCAGGCGCTCAGCGCCAGGGACAGCGCGCCTGCCAGAAGCAGCGCCCCGGCGCGCCGCAGTACCGTACGTTTCATTCCGATTCCTCCTCATCATTCAGCTCTCCGTCGCAGCGGAGGATGTCGCTCACCTGGCAGTCCAGATGGCAGCAGATCTTGTTCAGCGTGTCGAAGCGCACGCCCTTGGCCTTCCCGCTGCGCAGGATGGACAGGTTGGCTTCCGTCATGTGCACAAGTTGACATAATTCTTTGGCAGTCATGCCCCGGCGCTTCAGCTCCCGGTCCAGTTCCACGATAATGGCCATGGCAGCGCCCTCAAATGAACAGGTCGTTTTCCTGCTTCAGCACGCGCCGGTCCTCCATGGCCCGGGCCAGCAGGAGCAGCAGCAGGGAAAACGCGATGGAAAACACGGGAACGGAGAGCTGGATGTCCGCTCCGCCGGAGAGGGTAAAGAGGGAGACGAGGTTATACAGCGCCGTGGCCAGCAGCAGGACCGTCAGCGCCGTGCGGCAGAAGGCGGCGAGGGCGTGGGCGGCGGCGATGCTCTGCTCCCCGTAGCGGTCCCGCTGCAGCTCCCGCAGCAGGTACACGCCCATGAGGGCCGCCCAGGCGTCTGCCAGCAGCGCCCCGCCGTCGATGAGGAAGCGGGCGAAGGCGGCGAAGGGGAAGCCCGCGTACTGGCTCGCACCCCAGAGCAGATCGCTCTCCTCCGTCCGGAAGGCGGAGACCAGCGTGGGGACGCAGACGGCGCAGAACAGCAGCACGCAGGCCGCCGCCACCGCCGACAGGGCGAAGCACAGCCCCCGGGGCAGGGCCTCGGGCCCGCCGTCCGCCGCCCGGTGCAGCAGCCGCAGCACCAGATACAGCACCAAAAAGGAGTCGAACACCAGCGCCAGGGCGGTCTGGGCCACCTCCGTCATGGCGGCGCCGTTGTCCAGGCTGAGGAAATCCGCCAGCAGGCCGGGGTTCACCATGGCGTACAGCAGCAGCCACAGGGCGGGGGAGAAGAACGGCAGTGCCCAGTCGCCCTCCCAGCGGAGGTCCTTCCGCTTCAGCCAGAGCCACACCCCCGCCGGGACCGCCCCCAGCAGGAAAAATAACAGCCAGGCGGCCAGATTCCCCGCCGACGAGGCCAGGGAGAGCCGCCGTAGCAGCGCTCCCGCCTGGGCGTAGGGGAAGGCCAGCAGCGCCGCCGAGCCGCCCAGCAGGACCAGCAGCAGCGCCAGGGCCGCCGCGGCCAGGAGCCAGGGGAGCCACCGCCGGTTGGCCGCCAGGGTGCCGCGCAGGATCGTCTTCATAACGCACCTCCTAAAATTATTGTTTTACGATAATTTCTATCCTGAGGATAGCACTGGAATTATCGTTTGTCAATAATTTTTTTTGAAAGATAATAGGAAAGCAGGCGCATGGTCCGCCGGACGATAAAAAAAGCCCCGCGGCAGCGATGCCGCGGGGCGGAACGGGAGGGGCGAGAGCCCCTCCCGCAAGTGCCGAACAAATTTTGGAGCCGACTCCAAAATTTGCCGTCAGACCGTCGGAAGACCTCCGGCCTGAGACGCCGGGGATTGGCCGGCGCCTGGTTGGGCCACCCGGCCCGGGGAAGGTGTTAGAGAGGAAAGAGAGTAGGTCAAGGGAAAGGGCCGCGGGGCTCAGGCCTTGTTGCCGCGGAGCTGGCCGGCGTCGTAGCACAGGGCGCAGGCTGCCAGGACGGTGATAAGGCTGATGGCCAGGGCCAGCATATGATACTGTCCCACGGCGGCCACGGCGATAATGCCGGCCAGGGTCACGAGAGCGACCATCGCGAACAGAACATGAATCATAGAAGTTTTCATTGTCGTTACCTCCTGTTTGGTTGAACAAGTTGTTTGTTCTCACTTCTTGATTATAATTTAACAGGGCGCTTGCCTTTTGTGAAGCGGGCCTTTATAATAGGAGGTATCAGAGAATCTGTTACCCTGGCAGGAGGTCTTATGGACGCAAAAAAATGGGAGGCGCTGCTGGCGGCGGTCCGGCTGGGCAGTTTCAGCAAGGCGGCGGAGGAACTGGGTTACACCCAGTCCGGCATGAGCTATATGATGAACAGCCTGGAGGATGAGATCGGCTTTCCCCTGCTGGTGCGCAGCTGGGAGGGCGTGCGCCTGACGGCGGAGGGGGAGGAGCTGCTGCCGGATATCCGGGCGGTGGTGGACAGCCAGGCGCGGCTGCGCCGGCATCTGGCGGAGCTGAGCGACAGCATGCAGGACAGTTTCTGCATCGGCACCTACGCCAGCCTCTCGGTGCACTGGTTGTCACTGGTGATGGGCCTGTTCCAGCAGGAGCGGCCCAACACGGAGATCGAGCTGCGCATCGGCAGCCGGCGGGAGCTGGCGCAGTGGCTGGAGGGCGGGGAGATCGACCTGGCCCTGGCGGACCGGCTGGAGGTCCCCTCGGCGGAGTGGACGCCGCTGTACGACGATCCGCTGGTGGCGGTGCTGCCGAAGGACTATTCCGCCGGCTCCAACATGGATTTTTCCGGGGAGGATCTGGGGGGCCTGACCTTCCTGGCGCCCTCGGACAGCAGCTCCGGGGGCAGGGCGCTGAAGCCCCGGTTGTCCCACCGCTCCAACGTGCGCGTCAAGACGGAGGACGACCTGGTGATCCTCTCCATGATCAGCCGGGGGGTGGGCTTCAGCATTCTGCCGGAGCTCTCCATCCGGGGCCGCACCCAGGGAGTGACGGTGCTGCCCCTGGCGGAGCCTATCTACCGCCGTTTGGGCATCACGAAGAAGGCGGGCTACGGCGGCGGGGCCGCGGTGCGCCGGCTGCTGCAGCTGCTGCGCACGAACCTCCCTGTGCCGGAGAACGACAAGGCGTAAGGCGGTAAAAAGAGAGAAACGGCATAGCCCGGGGGCTATGCCGTTTTTTTAAAGCCTGCTGCGGCGCTTTGCGCGCGGCCCCGGCCCGCTCATCCCTGCATGGCGCGGTAGAAGGACACATTTTTGATGATCAGGTCCGATTTCCACCAGTTCTTGCTGACGTGCCACTGCTCGGCATACGCGTCCCAGTCCCACGTGACGCCCCAGGTCCCGTCCGGGCCCTGCGTCCTGTCGATGAACGCGCACTCAAGCGCGCAGACCGCCTCGTTTTCCGTATAGAAAACGCTGTCCCGGCCGCGTATGAACAGGGAGGGCTTGCAGACATATTCCGTTTCCCACGCGGCGGCGTCCGGGGTCAGAAGGTGCCTGACCTGCTTTCGCAGCAGCCCTTCAAACTCGTCCATGCCATCGCCCCCGACGCCGCGCCGGCGCAGGGATTCGAACAGCGAAACGAAGCAGGCGGCCGTGTGCATGGACTCCAGCGGGCAGTTGGCCTTGAAAAAGGCGTAGGCCTCCTCCGCCAGACGGACCGCTGTGGCGTACAGCCCGCTGTCCTGTTCGGCGTACTGCAGGATAAAGCCCGCCAGGCTGGCGGTGGGGTTATAGCTGCGCTCCTGCGCGGGCGCGTGGCTCCACCACGGGGCGTGGGGATATTCGTCATTGGATAGGATCGTGTTGGCCCACACATGGCCGTCAAAATCCGCCGCGGACGCCAGGTAGCGGAGGATGCCCCGGATGAGGGGGTGCTCCGCGTCCTGCAGGCCCGCCTCCCGGATGAGCTCGGTGGCGGCCCAGGTCTGGACGGGGGAGGAATGGGGGTTCCAGCAGTCCGGCTCCAGACCGTGGCCGAAGCCGCCGTCTTCATTCTGATAGGCCGCGAGGCAGCGCAGTACCGCCTCCCGGCTGCCGCCCTCCAGGAGGTACTGCCACCTGGCGAGATCCAGGGGACGCGCGTTTCTGTACATAAAGCTCCTTGCCCGTTCGATGTCCATGGCTGGCCTCCTGTGTCAGTGTGGTTTTGGCCCCGTCGGGGCCGTTCGGCGCCCCGGCGGACGGCGTGCGAATCATTTTCCCATTTTGCGAAGCAGCTTGCGGTAGATCACCTGCATCTCCGGCTCCGTGGAGCGCTCCACGGCCTCCTCCGCCGGGAACCAGGCCACCGCGCTGTTTTCCTCCGGCCGGCTGCGCAGGGCCTCGCCCTCCTCCGCCTCGATGAGGAAGGTGGCGTTGAGGTGGAGGTGGGCGGAGACGAACTGCCCCCGCCGCCGGTGGGCCGCCACGCTCAGGATCTCCAGCGACCAGATGTCCCTCCCCACGGGGCGGAGGGTCCGCAGCCCCGTCTCCTCATGGACCTCCCGCAGGGCCACGCCCAGCAGGTCGCTCTCCCCGTCGGCGTGGCCGCCGGTCCAGGCCCAGGAGCGGTAAATATTGTGATAGGCCAGCAGCACCTTGTCCCGTCCGGGCGTCGTCACCCAGGCGGAGGCGGTGAAATGGGCCATGGGGTTGTCCCGGGTGAGGATGGTGTCCGGGAATTCCCGGAGATAGCGCAGCATCAGCGCCCGGTCGCTTGCCTCCTGCTCGCAGCAGGGGCGGTAAGCGGCGATCTGTTCATACAGCGTCATACAGCGGCTCCTTCGCATTTTTTCACAGCCCCAGTATAGCAGACGGCGCGCTCCGGCGCAACCGCCGGAACGATTGACGGCCCGCCCGCGGCGCGGTATAATAAGACAAGATCACTGACACAGGAGGTACAAAAGATATGATTTGGCTGTGGCCGCTGCTGCTGCTGGCGCTGGGCCTTTGCATGATGATCAAGCCGGAGCTGCTTTGGAAGGCGGAGCACCTGTTCAGCACCAAGGGCGGGGAGCCCACGGAGGTATACCTCGTACTTATGCGCCTGGTGGGGGTGATATTCACGGCCATCGCCCTGTTCATGGTGATGTGGCTCCTGCTGTACGACAAACTGTGATGAAAAGAGCCGTAGGCGGACGTTCGTAAGAGCGGCCCTGCCTGTGGCGGCAAAACGGGCGGCTGCCAGGCGGGCCGGCCGGGGGTGACCCTGCGTCCTTTTCCCCTGCGGCTGCCGGCGGCGATTTTCCGCGTTTCCTGCGTTCGCCGCGTTTTCACCCGGGTACAGAGTCGGAGACTCTGTACCCGGGTGTTTTTTTGCTTCCGCCGTCCCGGCGGCGGCCGAGGCCGCCTGCAGTATAGCGTCCCTGTCAAGCCTGTATCCGATCATGACGAGACGGGACGCCGCCGCGGGGGCCGCCGGTTCGGAAAAATGCCGCCCGTCCACGAAATTCAGCTTTACCGTGCCGCTTTTTCCGCTGAAAAAGCCTTTTGCGCGGAAAAGAGCGCCGAACCGTTGGCTGTCAGAGTAAACGAGGTCAACAAAGCCAAGCACGGCCTCCGCCGACGCAAACGCCGAAAGATCGATGGAGACGGATGAAAAAGCGGCGTTTTCCGAGGTCCTGAGTCTGGCGTGCAGGTCGACCTTCTTTGAAAAATGGCTGGCCAGGCCGAGGGTCAGGAGCTCTTCGCTGCCCAGCTCCTGCCAGCCCTGGTCCAGCACGGGACGCCCCCCGCTCATGTCCGCAAGCGAGCGGATAAAAGCGTCCCGCTTTTCCTGCGAATAGCCGTCCACGTGCGTGGGGAGGATGATTTCGGCATGCTGAAGCTGGTTTATGTATACGCCGGAGAATTTTGCCCGGTATGCGCCGCTCCTCAGCGGCGCCGCCAGGGTGATGATGCTGCCGGGCTCTATCGGCAGCTCGCCGCGCAGCCTTTCCAGTAGGCTGCGGACCTCCGAAAGCCGCGCCACACCGGAGGGCTCAAGGAAGACCACTTCGGGGGCGTACTCCCGGAGGACGGAAAAAAGGCTCATGCCCAGGTTTCCGGAGAGGGAGCAGCACACGCAGCCGGAGTTGATCTCGCTGACAGCCACATTCTCCCGCCGCAGCAGCGCGCCGTCAAACCCGACGTCCCCGAAATCGTTTTCGATCACCGCCGCTTTTTTATGCGGGCTCAGGCTTTCCGTCAAGCGCTTGATAAGCGTGGTTTTCCCGCTCCTCAGGAACCCGGAGATCACATTTACACGTGTCACAGCCATCCCGCCCTTTCATTTCCGCCGGTAAAAACACCCTGTATGTGCGTATGATATCATTCGGCGCAGAAAAGCAGAAGTGCAAAATGTACACGGGCCCGGCGACAAAATATGTAATTGCAACTGTGGAAAACGGGATCCTCTTCAGCAGCGGCAGCGAAGAGGCGCATCTGTTATTGGAAGAAGCGCTGCGGGCCCAGCTGAGGAACGTGATACTCACGCCCGAAGAGCGGGCGCTGGAGATCCTGTATCATCTTTTATCCGGCGGCAGCGTGCGCATCTCCGGCATGATGGAGCGCTTTGACGTGTCCAAGTCCACCATCGTGAACGACATAGACAGGATAAAACGGTTCTTCAAAGAATACGAAGTGTCGGTGCCGGCCACATCCGGCGGCTTCGTCCTGTCGGGAACGGAGGCGGATATACGCCTCGCCTCCTGCCGCTATCTCTCGTCCCTTCTCAAGGAAAACAACGTCCTCGGCCGGCTGCACATCGAGCCGGAGATATGGGACTGCCGCCCGTACAGCCTGTACCTGAGCGCACAGGATTTCGGCGCGCTTGAGCATGCGTCAAAAACGGCGCTGAAAGGGTTCGAACTGCCATACGGATTGATCGACAACTGCATCTGCGCCGCCATGGTCTCCCGCGCCAGGTGCGCTTCCGCCCCGCTTGTCCTGCCCGCCTCCGAATCAGCCGTTTTTGACGGATCTGAGAAAAGCTTTAAATCAGCGCTGTTTCATTTTGACCGGGAAAGGGAGCCTCTTCATGCGGCTCCCTTTTTCCCTGTTTTGCCGTATCAGAAAAGCGGCGCGCCCAAAGGGCGCGCCGCTTCGTTTTACTCCGCGTATTTCTCGAGGAACTGCTTTGTGCGGGGGTTCCGGGGATGGCCGAAGACCTCCTCCGGCGTGCCGGCCTCCGCCACCACGCCCTCGTCCATGAACAGCACCTGGTCCGCCACCGCCCGGGCGAAGGCCATTTCATGGGTGACGATGACCATGGTCATTTTCTCCTCCGCCAGGCTTCGGATGACCCGCAGCACCTCCCCGGTGAGCTCCGGGTCCAGGGCGCTGGTGGGCTCGTCGAAGCAGAGAATGTCCGGCCGCAGGGCCAGGGCCCGGGCGATGGCCACCCGCTGCTGCTGGCCGCCGGAGAGCTGGTGGGGATAGTTGTCCATGCGGTTTTGCAGACCCACCTGGGTCAGCAGCCCCACGGCGTTTTCCCGGATCTCCGCATAGATGGCCTTTTTGTTCTGCTTGAAGTCCGGCCGCTCCTTCGCCAGCAGCTGGCTCGCCAGCTCCACGTTCTCCAGGGCGGTGTACTGGGGGAAGAGGTTGAAGCTCTGGAACACCAGGC
>JBJDYT010000040.1:0-23278 GCA_051867635.1 Oscillospiraceae bacterium | reverse complement strand
CTGAAGGACATCGCCTTCAACATCGCCTACTGCGTGGCCATCGTCTGGATCTCCAACATCGTGGCCGGCATCTTCTCCTCCATCGCGCCGGACAGCACCAGCGCCCTGATGGACTTCGTGCATAAGTTCTTCGGCAGCCAGTACGTCTGGATCACCACCTTCTCCGTCATCGTGGCCACCTGCATGGACAAGAAGGTCGCGGAGATGCACGGCTCCCAGGAGATCGGCACCTACCTCATCTATCTCTTCCTGTTCGTCATCGGCGTTCCCGCCAACATATACACGGTCGTCACCAAGAGCCCGCTGCTGCTGGTGCTGACCGCCATCATGGTCCTTATCAACATGCTGTTCTGCTTCCTCGCGGCCAAGATCTTCAAGTTCAACCTCGAGGATGCCATCATCGCCTCCAACGCCAACATCGGCGGCCCCACCACCGCGGCCGGCATGGCCATTTCCCAGGGCTGGGTCAAGCTGGTCGGCCCCGCCATGCTCGTGGGCGTTCTGGGCTATGTCGTGGGCAACTATGCCGGTACCATTGTCGGTATCGTGCTCGGCGCATAAGTTTCCCTGTTTCCGCACTGCATCTTTCCGGCGTGCCTCACCGGGGCACGCCGGAATTTGTTTAAACACAGCAAGCAACAAACCGCACGGAATACTAATTGAAAAAGGAGCGCGAAAAAGATGTATTTTGACGCACATTCCGACATCTGGACCGATATCACCACCCGCCGCCTCAACGGTGAGACCGACGTGTTCCACAACCGCCATTTCGAACGCCTCCGCAAGGGAAATGTGGAGGGCAGCATCTTCGTCATCTGGGTGGATCCCCCCTATGACACGGACTATGACAAGCGCACCCACCAGATCATGGACTGCGTCCGGGAGGAGATCGCCTCCTGCAAGGACTTCCGCATCGTCCACAACTACAGCGAGATGATGCAGGCCCGGCAGGACGGCGTGCTCTATATCTTCATCGGCGTGGAGGGCATGGCCTATGTGGGCGAGGACCTCAGCCGGATCGACGAATACTATGACTTCGGTGCCCGCCACGCCATCCTCACCTGGAACGAGGCCAACAGCCTCGGCGCCGGCGCCCTGTCTGGCAAGGACTACGGCCTGACGGAGCTGGGCAGGCAGGCCGTCCGCATCATCCAGGACAAGGGCATGGTGCTGGATGTCTCCCATCTGAACGACGCCGGCTTCTGGGACATCGCCAAGCTGGCCACCCGCCCCTTCATCGCCTCCCACTCCAACAGCCGCGCGCTCTGCGACGTGCCCCGCAACCTGACCGACGACCAGCTGCGGGCCATCCGGGACTGCAACGGCGTGGTGGGTCTGAACTCCTTCAACCTCTTCGTGGACCGCGACCCCAAGAAGCAGACCGTCCAGCGGCTGGCGGAGCATGCCGCCCACATGATCGACGTCATGGGCATCGACCACGTCGGCTGCGGCTTCGACTTCTTCGAGTTCATCGAGAACCAGGACACCATGGGCTCCATGACCGAGCCCGACGCCAGCCCCTCCACCATCGGGCTGGAAAATTCTTCCCAGATCCCGAACATTTTCGGCTGCTTTGAGAAGATGGGCATGACCCGGGAAGAAATGGATAAAATTGGTCGCCTGAATTTCCAGCGCATCATCCGGGACACCGTCGGCTGAGTCCCGGCCGGGAAACATATACGGCCCGCGGAGGAGACCCCTCCGCGGGCTTTGCTTTTTGTCTTCCGCAGGAGGACAGCGCCGGTTCCGGCGGACAAAAGACTTTTTCTTCCACCCGTGGAAGTATTTTTCTTCCAGCTCTCCAGCAGGGAGACAGTCGCCGTATCTATGGAGAAATTTGTTAAAATTGTTAAACAACTAATTGACTTTTCCCGTTCTAAGGGTTAGAATATAACATATAATACATAAGCGATTAAAATATTAGCCATTAAAGAATTGTATGGTGCTGTACGGCGTAGCTTGGATAACTACGCCGTACAGCACCATAAGAAATGAGTGAGATTATGACAAAATATTTATTGAAACGAATTCTGTATGGTGCATTTTCAATCGTGGTGGTCGTGGGACTGGTCATGGTCATGATCTACTCCCTGATGAATCGTGACCTGATCTTCGCCAACGATTCCAGTTATACCCACCAAAACAACAACTCCAGAATAACCTATAAATACCAGCGGTGGGAGGAATACGGTTATCTGGACTATGTGTCCTACGCGGACTACCTGCTGTCGCTCACCAACAGCGGCGAGATCAGCGAGGAGACCAGAAAGGACGTTGTCGCCATCGGCCGCACCGCGGACCAGGATTCGGCCGACGTCCGGAAGTACGTCAAGCAGTTCACCGAGTATTATGAGTCCCAGGGCTACCAGGTGATCCGCCTGGATGCGGTCCTGATGGGCGGGAAGAAGGTGGCGGACGGCGGCCAGCAGCAGCTCTTCGCCTGCAAGGACGTCCCGCTGCACAAACGGATGCTCGCCTATTTCTCCGGGCTCATCAGCATCGACAACATCCACTATGTCAAGGAGGATGTGGGCGAGCGGGGTCTGACCTTCACCTGGTATGATCCGGCCTACGGCGGCGAAAAGTTCTCTCCCGCCATCATCGGCAACGGCACCCAGCACAAGTATCTGCTCTACTTTGACTCGAAGTTCCCCTATATCCACCAGAACATCCTGAACATCAACCTCGGCACCTCCTATTCGGTCAATGCCGGCGTGGACGTGTTCACCACCATGACCCAGAGCCAGGGCTCCTATGTGAAGTCCACCATCACCTATCCCACGGGACTGGTGGAGTCCAGCGCGGACGACCTGCATTCCGCGGTGTACATGTCGGGCTCCCTGGCCTCCAGCAAGGTGTACCAGGCCCGCTACACGGATAACTACACCGGCGTGAACACCATCAAGGGCGGCAAGTCCAAGATCGGCTACTCCTTCTCCATCGGCATCATCGCCATCATGTCCGCGTACCTCGTCGGCATCCCCGTGGGCATCATGATGGCCCGGAAGAAGGATAAGCTCATCGACAAGCTTGGCACCATTTACATCATCTTCATTATCGCAGTCCCCTCGCTGGCATACATATTTATGTTCAAGGCATTGGGCAGCAAGCTGGGCTTGCCGTCGACATTCAATGTGGAATCGCCCACCAAACTCATGTACGTGCTGCCTATCGTCTCGCTGGCTCTGCCGCAGGTGGCGAACCTGATGAAGTGGCTGCGCCGCTACATGATCGACCAGATGAATTCCGACTACGTGAAATTCGCCCGGTCCGGCGGCTTGACGGAGGGCGAGATCTTCTCCAAGCACATTCTGAAAAACGCCGCCATCCCGATCATCCATGACATCCCCGCCAGCGTCCTCGGCGCACTGGTCGGCTCCATCATCACGGAGCGTGTCTACGTGGTCCCCGGCGCCGGTAATCTGCTGACCCAGGCGATCAACAAATACGATAACGGCGTTATCGTTGGTCTGACCCTTTTCTATGCGGCGCTGACCGTGGTCTCCGTTATCCTCGGAGACGTCCTGATGTCGCTTGTGGATCCCCGGATCTCATTCTCAACGAAGGACAGGTGAACATGTATGGAGTATGATCTGAAACAATTCGGTCTATCGGAAGAGGAACTGTTCTCCAGGGTGGACCACAGCGACCTGGAGTCGGAAAAGATCACCGCGCCCCGCTATTCCTACTGGCACTCCGTATTTCGCGTGTTTTTCAAGAAAAAAATCAATATCATCATATTGTCAGTCCTGGTGCTGCTGATCGCGTTCGCGTATATTTATCCCATGTTCTTCGAGTATGATAAATATGCCCACCTGCTGTCCTCCACGGCCAAGCATCTGAGCCCGTCGGCGGCGCTGGAGCAGCTGGGTTTCAGCGTCCACTGGATCCTCGGCACAGGCGCCGCGGGCCAGTCCACGTTTGACGCGGTATGGTACGGCGCCCGCATCTCCCTTTCCCTGGCTTTCATCTGCGCGGCCATCAACATGACCATCGGTGTGATCATCGGCGCCCTCTGGGGCTTTTCCAAGCGCTTTGACATGATCATGATGCAGATCTACAACATCCTCGCCAACATCCCCTACATCCTGTTCATCTCCGTCATGGTCATGCTGTTTACGGCAAGCTTCTGGACGATGGTGCTGGCCCTGACGGTCACCGGCTGGCTCGGCATCGCGTACTTCCTGCGAACACAGGTGGTCATCATCCGGGACCGCGAGTACAACCTGGCGTCCAAGTGCCTGGGGACCTCCACCTTCAAGATCGCCATGAAGAACATCCTGCCCTTTATGACCTCCATCATCGTGACGCTGCTGGCCACCGAGATCCCCTCCTATATTTCCTACGAAGTGTTTTTGGCCTATATCGGCATGGGCCTTTCCGAGATGTCCCTTGGACGTTTGATCTATGAGGCGGAGAGCGCGATGCTGACCCCGGGCTGGGGCTTTGAGTTCTGGAGCCCGGTGATTGTTGCCTCCATTATCACCATTGTATTGTACGTTGTGGGACAGAACCTGGGCGACGCGTCCGATCCCAGAACACACATGTGACAATGGCGCGGAGCTGAACCGCTGTCTTTCACACAATACGAGGAGAATTTAGATGGAGAACAAAAAAGTACTTTTATCTGTTGAGGACCTTGAGGTCAAGTTCCGTGTGCGCGGAAGGATCCTGACCGCCATCCGCGGGATCTCACTGGATATCTATGAGAACGAGTCTATCGCCATCGTGGGCGAGTCCGGCTCCGGCAAGTCCGTCTTTACCAAGACCTTCGCGGGCATGCTGGATTCCAACGGCTTCGTCAGCAACGGCAAGATCATCTTCCGCGACGAGGAGCTTTCCGACACCACGGTGCCGCTGAATTCCGTGGCGCGGCGCATGATCAAAAGCGCCCAGGCGAAGCTGGATGAGTATTCCCGGCTGGAGTTCGGCGCGGACACCTATAAGAAGCTCGTGGAGCTGGAGGCCGAGCGGCGGGACCGCAGCGGTCTGAACGCCGAGGAGCAGCAGGCTGCGGACGAGGCGCTGAAGGAGCTGCAGGCCAAGGCGGCGGACGCCTATAACCTGAAGCAGACCCTGGACCCCTCCAAGGAGAAGGAGCGGATCAAGCAGGTCTCCCATGAGATCCGCGAGCTGGAAGCGGAGATCAAGAAGCTGAAACGGGACACCGAGCGGAAGTCCAAGGAAAAGCTCTCTGCCGCGGACCACGACACGGCCTACCTCCAGGCCTACAACCAGGCCCACAGCGACCTGCAGACCCGCTATAACACCGAGACCGCGCAGAATATCTCCGAGGAGACCAAGCGGCGCAACGAGATCCTGGCCAAGGAGATCTACCTCTCCGTGGGCCGCTACAACTACTCCCAGCGCGTCAAGCTGCAGTCTGCCCTGCTGGAGGCCCTGCGCAAGGCCATGCAGCTGGGCGTGGACCTGATGGACGAGGAGCAGCGCAACGCGGTGTTCGACACCGTGGCCTTCCGCGTCCGCTACCTGGACGAGACGGAGGACACCCTGCACGGGACCTGTGTGCTGAACCTGGCCAATGTGAAGTACTCCAAGGACTGGAGCCATATCCGCGGCGGCAAGATCGCCACGGTGTTCCAGGACCCCATGACGTCCCTGAACCCGATCCTCACCATCGGCAAGCAGATCTCTTCCATCATCATCAAGCACCAGAACTGCACGGAAGCCGAGGCCAGGGACCGCGCCCTGGAGCTGATGCGCAAGGTCGGCATCCCGGACGCCCGCAAGCGTTATGACGACTATCCCTTCCAGTATTCCGGCGGCATGCGGCAGCGCATCGTCATCGCCATCGCGCTGTCCTGCCAGCCCAAGATCCTGATCTGCGACGAGCCCACCACGGCCCTGGACGTGACCATCCAGGCGCAGATCCTGAAGCTGATCAAGGACCTGCAGAAGGAGTTCGGCTACACCATCGTCTTCATCACCCACGACCTGGGCGTGGTCGCCAATATCGCCGACCGCGTGGCCGTGCTGTACGCCGGTCAGATCGTGGAGCTGGGCACCGTGGAAGAGGTGTTCTACGACCCGCGGCACCCCTACACCTGGGCGCTGCTGTCCTCCCTGCCCCAGCTGGCGCAGCGGAACACCAAGCTCTACTCCATCACCGGAACGCCGCCCTCCCTGTACAACAACATCGTGGGCGATGCGTTTGCTCCGCGAAATCCGTACTGCCTGAAGATCGACACGCTGATGGAGCCGCCCATGTTCGCGGTCTCCGAGACGCATTTCGCGAAGACCTGGCTCCTGGACCCCCACGCGCCGAAGATAGAGAAACCGGAAGGCATTCAGGACATCCACAAGAAGCTGGTAGCGGCATTCAATATATAGGGAGAGATCGATCGTGGCTAAACATAATCGAGATGAGGAAAAGAGGACGGGTGTCACCCATTTGCCGGAGCACGGCCCGCTGGACGAGAACGGCAAAGAGATCCTTGTGTCACTGAAAAATGTGGACATAACCTTCGGGAAGGGCGAGAATGCCGTCAAGGCGGTGCAGAACGCCTCCTTCGACATTCATAAGGGCGAGACGTTTTCCCTCGTGGGCGAGTCCGGCTCCGGCAAGACCACCATCGGGCGGGCGATCATTCGCGTCAATCCGCTGGCCGGCGGCGAGATCTATTACAAGGGCGTGCCGATCTCCGGCAAAATCCCCAAGTCGCTGGACCGCGAGGTGATCCGGAACATCCAGATGATCTTCCAGGACCCCGCCGCCTCCCTGAACGAGCGCGCGACGGTGGATTACATCATTTCCGAGGGCCTGTACAATTTCCATCTGTATGAGAACGAGGCAGACCGCGTCCGGAAAGTGGAGAACATGATCAACGAGGTCGGTCTTCTGCCGGAGCACCTGACGAGATACCCCCACGAGTTCTCCGGCGGCCAGCGCCAGCGTATCGGCGTGGCCCGCGCCATGGTCATGGAACCGGAGCTGGTGGTGGCCGACGAGCCCATCTCCGCGCTGGACGTTTCCATCCGCGCGCAGGTGCTGAACCTGCTGAAGAAGTTCCAGCGGGAGAAGCAGGTCACCTACCTGTTCATCGCCCACGACCTTTCCATCGTGCGGTTCATTTCCGACCGCATCGGCGTCATTTACAAGGGCAGGATCGTGGAGGTGGCGGATGCGGAGGAGCTGTTTGCTTTCCCGCTGCATCCGTACACGCACTCCCTGATCTCCGCCATCCCCATTCCCGATCCCCAGCTGGAAAAGCACAAGCTGCTGTATACCTACGACCCCTCTATCCACGACTACAGCGAGGATAAGCCGGAGTTCGTCTGCATCGGGCACGACCACTACGTGTACGGCAACAAGAAGGAGATCGAGGAGTACAAGGCGATCCGGGAAAAGGGCGTTCCCCTCAAGACCATCACCATCGCCGACGACACGGAGGAGGAGACCGCCCGGGTGGCCGAGCAGGTCATCATTCCGGAGGGCGAGTACATCAAGACCCCCGTGCATGACACCGGCAGCAAGTGGTACACCTTCCTGTCCTTCCTGCTGCCCATCCTGGGCCTGATCGCGGCGGCCATTCTCAAGCGGCACAACTACCTGCACAACTACAAGGCCTGCAAGAAGGGCGCTATCGCCGGCTTTATCACCCTGGGCGTCATCATCGTATTGTTCCTGCTCCTGCTGCTATTGTCGGTGATCTGATTTGAAGCGAAGAGCCAAAGATAACCGGCCGTACATAAGGCCTGTCACAAAAGTGACCCTCAGCGAGGAGCACGCTACCGCCAGGCTGGCCCTGACGGCCGCACTTCTCATCGTCGCGGCCATCGCCTTCGTCTACGCCCTCTCCTCCTATCTGCAGGGGGAGCCCGGCTGGACGCAGATCGAGGCCAACGCCGGCTCCGAAACCAACTGCGGGGACGATTTCCTGCTGCTGTACGAGCTGGGCGTGGGGGAAAATGCCTCCGCCACGGAGAAGAAAGCCCTGACGCAGCTGTACACGGAGCTGTGCGAGCAGGCATACCGGCTTTTCAACTACGACGAGGGCTTTGAGGGCGTGAACAACGTCTATGCGCTGAACCAGAACCCCAACGAGGTCTTGGAAGTGGACCAGGCGCTTTATGACGCTTTTTCCCTGCTGCAGCGCTACGGGGACCGCAGCTTGTACATGGCGCCCATCTACGCGCGGTACGACGACATCTTCTTCTGTGACGACGATGTGCAGACCTATGACTACGACCCCTATCAAAACGAGGACGTGGCGGCGGAGTACCGGGAGCTGGCCGCCTATGCCGCGGACCCGGCGCAGGTGGACCTGCAGCTCCTGGGCGGCGGCAAGGTGAAGCTCTTTGTCTCCGAGGAGTATCTGGCCTACGCCAGGGAGAACGGCATCAGCTCCTTCATCGACTTTTTCTGGATGAAGAACGCCTTCATCACGGACTATCTGGCGGAGGGGCTGGCGGCAAAGGGCTACACCAGCGGGACGCTGTCCAGCTATGACGGCTTCTCCCGGAACCTGGACGACCGAGATATCACTTATTCCTTCAACATCTATGACCGAGTGGGGACAAGCATCTACAGCGCCGCTGTCATGGAGTACAGCGGCTGCCGCAGCTTCGTCGCCCTCCGCAATTACCCCACGTCCCAGCTGGACCGCTGGCACTATTACGAGTTCTCCAACGGGGAGATCCGGAGCTCCTATCTCGATATCCGGGACGGGTGCTGCCGGAGCGCCCTGCCGGATCTGGTAGCCTATTCCAGCAATATGGGCTGCGCCCAGACCCTTCTGGAGGTGAGCCCCCTCTACATCGCGGACAAGCTGGATGAGGAGGCCCTCAACGCTCTGGGCGGCGAGGGTGTCTTTTCCGTCTACTGCAAGGACTTCAGCATTTGTTACAACGACAAGGCCCTTCAGCTGTCGGAGCTGTATGACAGCGGCGGTGTGCGCTACACGGCCCAGTACCATCCCTGCTCTGGGACGTAATCACCGGACAGGGCCGCGCATAACATAGTTTGTGTGAAATCCGCATACGCTCTTGACAAAATAATCCAAAAAGATTTATAATGTCAGCAACAAATCAAGGCAAAATGCACAAGCGGACAGATAAAGGCGTCGACATGCGATCCCTTTTGTCTGCCTTATCATGAAGGAGCAGAGTCAGAAAGCATGGTTCGCCGGTTCTTGTCGCTATAGCAAAAAGAAATACTCGGGTGAGCGTATAAGAGCAGGCAAAGAGAACTGATAGGGTTTCTTTGCCTGCTTTTAATATTAAAGGAGGATGCATTATGAAGAGAAGGATAGTCAGTTTGTTCTTGGCTATGCTGCTGGGCCTTAGCCTGGTTGCATGCGGCGGCTCCGGAGACGCAGAAAGCGGCGGAGACGACGTGGATACCAGCGAAATGAGTTATGACGAGCTTTCCAACTACATTTATGACCAGGTCCTTGGTGAGTTCTATGAGACCTATCAGGCTGCCAAGGCCAGCACCAATACCTCGGAAAGATTCGCTCTGATGGCCATCGCGGAAGCGAAGCTGCTGGAGTCCGGCGTGATGATGCCGACCTACACCGCCGGCGGCAGATACGCCATCTCCCGCGTGGCTCCCTACTCCGTGAGCTATTCCCTCTGGGGCAGCGACTATGAGCGCTATCATCAGGCGCTGGTCACCACCGAGTTCATCACCGTGGAAGACCGCACCGAGATGAAGCAGAAGTGGGGCGAGCTCCGCGGCACCGGCACTTACGAGTCCTGGGCCAAGTCCTTCCTGCAGCAGAAGGGCTACACCCTGAAGGATGAGTATGACCTGGTCTATAGCGCCAACCCCACCACCTGGGACGTGTTCAGCAGCTATCTGGCTTCCGACAGCGCCGCCATCGTCAACACCTATGACGGCCTGTATGAGTATGACTGCGAAGGCTACATCCAGCCCGCGCTGGCCACCAGCTTCGACGTCTCTGAGGACGGCTGCGTCTACACCTTCCATCTGCGCGAGGGCGTGATGTGGGTGGATTCCCAGGGCAGAGAGATCGCCGAGGTCGTGGCTGACGACTTCGTCGCCGGCATGCAGCACCTGCTGGACGCCCAGTCCGGTATTGAGTATCTGGCCGGCGCTTACGGCGGCTGCAACATCGTCAACGCGGACGAGTACATGGCCGGCAACGTGACCGATTTCGCTGAAGTCGGCGTGAAGGCTCTGGACGATTACACCGTGGAGTACACCCTGGCTGCTCCCTGCTCCTTCTTCGAGACCATGCTGGGCTACACCACCTTTGCTCCTCTCTGCCGCACTTTCTATGAGTCCATGGGCGGCAAGTTCGGCGCTGAGTATGATCCCACCGCGGCCAACTACACCTACGGCCTGGATCCCAACTCCATCGCTTACTGCGGTCCCTATCTGGTGACCAGCGCGACGGAGAACAACTCCATCGTTTTCGCGGCCAACGAGAGCTATTGGAACAAGGACAACATCAACATCAAGAAGATCGTGTGGCGCTATGATGACAGCTCCGACGTGACCAAGACCTATCGTGACGCCATCAACGGCACCATCGACGGCGTGAACCTGAACACCTCCACCATGGAGACCGCCAAGGCGGAGGGCGTGTTCGACAAGTACGCCTACATCTCCAACACCGACGCTACCTCCTATGTGGCGTATCTGAACCTGAACCGCGCTTCCTTCAATAACTTCAACGATGAGACCAAGGTCGTCTCCCCCCAGACGGAAGAGGATGCCGCCAGAACCAACGCCGCGGTGCGCAACGTCCACTTCCGCAGAGCGCTGGCCTTCTCCGTTGACAGAGCGGCCTACAACGCTCAGGCTGTGGGCGAGTCCCTGAAGTACAACTCCCTCCGTAACTCCTACACCCCCGGCCACTTCGTGTCCCTGGATGAGGATGTCACGGTGAGCATCAACGGCACCGACACCACCTTCCCCGCCGGCACCTACTATGGCGAGATCCTGCAGGCCCAGCTCGACGCGGATGAGATCCCCATCAAGGCTTGGGATCCCGAAGCCAATGACGGCCTCGGCCTCGGCGACGGCTACGATGGCTGGTACAATCCCGACAACGCGGCGGCTGAGCTGGAGCAGGCTATTGCCGAGTTGGCTGAGGACGGCGTCGAGATCAGCGAGGAGAACCCCATCTACATCGACCTGCCTTATGTGAGCAGCGTTGAGCTGTATGCCAACAAGGCCAACGCCTACAAGCAGTCCGTGGAGGCCTCCCTGGGCGGCAAGGTCGTTGTCAATCTGGTGGCCTGCTCCGATATCACTGAGTGGTATTACTGCGGCTACTACACCGGCTATGGCTACGACTCCAACTTCGACGTGTACGACCTGACCGGCTGGATTCCTGACTATGGTGATCCCTGCTCCTATCTGGACACCATGCTGCCTGACTATCAGGGCTATCAGACCAAGTGCCTGGGCATCTATTAATCACAGCGCCCACGCCGCTTGCATCTGACACGGCAAATTGAACCAAACGGGTGGACGGCTTTCGCCGTCCACCCGTTTTTTCTATGCGAAAAGCGCCCGCGCCCCAGCGGCGCCGCCCTCCCCCCATTATCCGAACACTGCCGGAGAAATTGTCGGTTGCCTACGCCGCTTTCTCTTGCCATAATAGAGACTGGACAAGATCTATGAAGCGAGGTGTCATATGAAAGCAGCCATTTACGGAGGAAAAGGCTCCGTTTGGATGGAGGAGCGGCCCATCCCGGTCTGCGGGGAGAGGGACGTGCTCCTGCAAAACCTTTACGCCAGCATCTGCGGGACGGATGTGGCGGTCTATACCCACGGCCCCGGCACCGGCCACAAGATCACCGTGGGCGGCGAATTCGGGCACGAGGTCGTGTGCCGGGTGGCGGCCGTGGGCAGCGCCGTGACGGACTTTCACGTGGGGGAGACCGTCTACCCCTATCCCCTGCTGGTCACCGGGGACACCAGCCGCGCCGGGACCATCGGCGGCTTTTCCGAATACATTCTGGCCCCCGACCCTGTGCCTGGCAAGCAGCTGTACCGGGTGCCGGAGAGCATCCCGCCCAAGCTCGCCTGCCTGATCGAGCCCTTCACCGTGGGCACCCGGGCGGCGCGGCGCAGCGCCCCGCGGCAGGGCGAAAGCGCCATCGTCTTCGGCGCCGGGACCATCGGTATCGCCGCCGCCATCGCCCTGAAGGAGTTCGGCTGCCGCCAAGTCATGGTGACGGACCTGTCCGACCTGCGGCTGGAGAAAGCGGCGGGCCTGGGCTTCGCCGTCTGCAACAGCGGAAAGGAGGACCTGCGCGCCGGGCCATAGAGGTGTTCGGCCCGGCCCGCAGCCTCTCCGGAGAGACCGCGGATGTGGACATCTACCTGGACGCCGCCGGCGCGCCCGGCCTGATCGAGCTGTACCAGGGCATGGGGAAGATCCTGAGCCGGCTGGTGGTGGTGGCCGTTCTCGCGGGGAAGCGGCCGGTGGACGTGCTGGCCATGACTTACGCCCAGCACGCCATCATCGGCAGCGGCGGCTATATGCCGGAGGATGTGGCGGCCGTCATGGACGTGATGGCCAGCGGCCGGTACGACATCGCCTCCATCATCACCCACGAGTTCCCCCACGAACGGCTGGCGGAGGCTATCGAGACCGCCGCCCAGCCGGACAAGGCGCTGAACGTGGTCATCCGTTACGCGCTGTGACGCGAAAATAGGAGGGCTGCCCGTCCGGGCGGCCCTCCTTTCCTGTTCCCCCCGCGCTGGCCGCTGCCGGGGAGAGCCTTTTCAGCGGCCTTCTGCCCTGCAAAGCCTGTGGCTGAAGTCACTCAGAGCAGCTCCGTCCGGGGCAGACAGCCCAGCAGGATGGGGCAGAGCGCCTCCGGCTCCTCCGCGCAGCCGCCCTCCACCCACCGGCGAAGGACGGAGGTGAAGCCCGCCTGGTAAAAGGCCAGATAGTACAGCATCGTCCCCTCGTCCGTGACCCCAAACTGACGGCAGTGGGGCTTCACCACCTCCTCCCAGAGCCGGTCGAAGCCCTCCTTCAGGGGGAAGCGGACCCGGTGGCGCAGGCAGATGCGGTAAAAGTTCCGGTTCTTCTCCATGTGACGGAGGAAGCAGAGCAGATGGTCGTGGTGGAACACGTTCTGCAGCCCCACGCCCCGGCGACGGAACTCCTCGTAAAGCTCCTGCCGGATGAGCCTCTCCACCTTCGTCATCAGGTCGTAAATGTCCTCGTAATGGGCGTAGAAGGTGCTGCGGTTGATCTGCGCCTCCCGGCAGATGTCCAGCACGGTGACGTCCTCCAGCTCCTGGTCCTCCATGAGCCGGAGCAAGGCCTCCTGTATCCGCTTTTCAGAGTCCCGGTAACGCCGGTTGTTCCTGGTGTTCATCGAACCGCTCCCTTCCGCGGCCTCCCCTGGGGCAAGGCCGTGCTGATTATTTGATTATATGTCGGGATAATGCGGATGGCAAGAGAAAGCCCCAAAGGGCAAAAGGGCGCGGCGCGGTCGGACAGACCGGCCGCGCCGCGCTGTATGCCTATACCGGGACAGGACCGCGTCTCTCTCGCGTCGGTCAGATGGCGGGCTTCGGGTCGGAGCGCATGGCGCCGCTCTCCTTTCCGTTTCCCCGGGGCTTTTCGCCGCCCATACCGCCCATGCCTCCCATACCGCCCATGCCGGACTCCGAGCCGTCGTTGGTGGTAATGCTCCCGCCGTTGTTGGCAAAGGTCCCGCCGGCGTCGATGGCCGTGTTGCCGTTGCCGTTGCAGGTCAGGTCCAGCGTGCCGCCGTTCACCGTCAGCGCGCCGTTGGAGTCGATGCTGTCGCCGTCGGAGACAATGGTGATCTCGCCGCCGTTGATGGTGATGAAGCAGTTCTCGTCGGCGGCGAAGCGGTCCTGCCGGCCGAAGCCGAAGTCCGTGCCGGAGCTGTCCGCGCCGCCGGCGGCGTTGAGGCCGTCGTCATGGGCCACGATGTCCAGCGTGCCGCCGCCGATGGTGACGGATTGGCCCTCCACTCCCTCGTAGCAGTAGGGGATGGCGTAGGTCCCGCCCCGGATCTCCACGGAGGCGTCGCTGTGCACGCCGTCGTCTCCCGAGCGGATGCTCCATGTCCCGCCGGCGAGCAGGATCGCCCCGCCGGCATGCACGCCGTCGTCGGCGGTATCCAGCGTGAAGGTCCCGCCGTACACCGCCAGCGAAGCGCCGGCCTTGACGCCCTTGCAGCTCTCCGTGTCCTCATCGCTGTCCGTGCCGCCGTCCGGCGCCTCCTCCGCGGAAAAGTCCCTGAAGCCGGGACGCTGCATCATGTCCCCGCTTGGCATGACCGCGTTGGCGCTGCCGCCCCCGGCGGTCAGGGTATAGCTGCCGCCGTCGATCTGCAGGGCGCCGCTGGCGCTGACGGCGTCGCCCTGGGCGTCGACGGTGAAGCTGCCCCCTGCGACGTAGACAAGGCCCAGAGCGGAATCGTCGGCGTTTTCGGCGTGGACGCCGTCCTTGCCGGAGGTGATGGCGAAGCTACCTCCGGCCACCGCCACGCTGTCCTTGCCGCTGAGCCCGTGCCTGCCGGCGGTGATGGTGTAGTTGCCGCCGGTGACGGTCAGTTCGTCCTTGGACACGATCCCGTGGCCCCCGGGGCTGCACACCGTCAGACTGCCGCTGCCGTTGAGGGTCAGGTCCGTCTTGGAGAAGACCGCGGCGTCGATGTTGTTTTCGTCGATGGCCGTGAAGGTCCCGCCGTTGGCCAGGGTGTTCTCCGTCCCCTCCGCCAGGGTGAGGAAGACCTTGTCGGCCTCCAGGCAGTAGAGGGCGGCGGAGGACGCGCTGGTGATCTCCGCGCCGCTGAGGACGATCTGCACCTTATCCCCGCTGCCGGCGTTCACCACCACCTGCCCGTCGTCCAGGACCCCGGAGAAGAGGTAGACCCCCTCCTCCAGCAGGGTGATCCTGCCTCCGTCCACGGCCACGGCGTCCGAAGCGCAGACGGCGGTGCCGCCGCCGAGCTGCACCGTCACAGCGGCGGCTTCGTCATAGCCGGGATCCCTGTCCCGCTCGCTGAAAAGGGCGGCGCCGTCGATGACCTGTACGCCGGCGGCAGCGCTGTCCGTTTCGCCCTCGGAGGCGGCTTCCCCGCCCCGGCAGCCCGTCAGCAGCAGAGCCGCGCAGAGCGCCGCCGGCAGGACGGCCCGTTTGATCCATGTGCTCATAGTGCTCACTCTCCTTCGCTCAAAGCCCCGCCGCGGCCGTCTCCCGGTGGGACAGGGAGATCTCCAGGTTCCCGTTGCGGCGGCGCAGCTCGTCGATCAGCGCCTTCTCCTTTCCGGGGTCCCGCAAGGTCAGGTCGTAGGTCAGCTTGAAGAGGCTGCCCATGTTGGTGGTCTTGACCTGCTTCAGGGCGTACGCGGCGGCGTACTCCCGCAGCACCGGGTCAAAAACGCCGGTATAGTCCAGGTCCTCCGGGATGGTGATGTGCAGGGTCTTGCGCCGCCCGCTCTCCCCCAGGCCCAGGCCGGTATAGAGCATGGCAGCGCCGCCCAGGAGCAAGGCAAACAGGGCCGCGTAGGCCAGATAGCCCATGCCGGCCGCCAGGCCCGCGCCCATGGCGGTGAAAATGGCCCCGATCTCCCGGGCGGAGCCAGGCGCCGAGCGGAAGCGCACCAGGCCGAAGGCCCCCGCCACCGCCACGCCGGCCCCCACGTTGCCGTTGACCATCATGATGACCACGCAGACGGCGGCGGGCAGCAGCGCCAGCGTGACGGCGAAGCTCCCGCTGCTTCCCGACCGCCACAGGGTCATGGCGCAGAGCATCAGGCCGATGAGGAGGGAGACCCCCACGCACAGCAGAAAGTCAGTGGGGGCGATGACGGCGGTAAGCTCGGTGTCGAACACGCCCTTGAATACGGAATCAAGCATATTGCAGCGCTCCTTTTCGTTCTGTCAAAAGGATATTCTGATAGGCGGCCCCGTATTTGGAGAAAGAGGTCTTGAAGATCTTTTCCTCCGAGAGGACCCGGGCCATCCACAGCGGCAGCCCGCCGGAGGTCTTCAGCTCCATCAGCACCTGCCCCGGCGGCAGCAGCGGCGTTCCCCAGGGCCCGGCGTCCAGCGTCAGGGCGGTCCGGCGGTAGCGGAGGTCCTCGTCGAAGGTCACCCGGAAATCCCCACCGCTCCGCAGGAAAAACGCCTCCCGCTCATAGGAGAGGAACACCGCCGGCGCCAGCGGCCAGTAAAAGTCCAGCACATAGGCGATCTCCTGCCCGATCTGGCTCTCCGGCAGGGCCAGCCGGCCCTCCAGGCAGGCCTCCGCCTGCGCCCGGGGCAGGGCGATGCGCCGCTTGTAGACCACGCCCCGGTACTTCTTTTTCAGCTCCACGAACACCGGCTCCGCCGCGGCGGCGGGGCCGTAGCTGCGGATGCGCAGCTTCTCCTTATACACCGGCTTTTCCAGGCTCTCCCGGATCAGCCGGAAGCTCGGCGTGTCGTAATAGATGTTGCGGATGGAGCTGCGGCCGTAGCCGTCGATGGACATGTACGGCTCCATGGCCCGCAGGACCGCGTCCCGCTGGCAGCGGTCCGTCAGGTACTTCAGCTCATAGCGCTTGAACACCATCTGGCTTTCCATGGGCAGAGGCTCCTTTCGTCCCGGATGTAAAATCAGTGTAAAATCCGAACCATAACTGGACTTTAAAGCCCGCGGAAATTTCCGCGGGAACCGCTGACACCGGGCCGGGACTGTGGTATGCTTTTTAATGATGGTTTAAGGTAGCTCCCCTATACTGGTGCCGAAAACGAATCCTGACGGAGGTGCGTGATGCGTATCTTGCTCGCGGAGGATGAGCGGTCGCTGTCCCGGGCGGTGATCGCCCTGCTGGAGAAAAACAACTATTCCGCCGACGCGGTCTACGACGGCGAGGAGGCGCTGGCTTACTTGGCCGCCGGGAACTATGACGCGGCGATCCTGGATATCATGATGCCGAAGCTGGACGGGCTGACGGTGCTGCGGAGGCTGCGGGAAAGCGGCAGCCGCCTCCCGGTGCTGCTGCTCACCGCCAAGTCAGAGGTGGAGGACAAGGTGCGGGGGCTGGACAGCGGGGCCAACGACTACCTGACCAAGCCCTTCGCCACGGCGGAGCTGCTGGCCCGCCTGCGGGCCATGACCAGGAACCAGGCCGCCCCAGCCGGCAGCCGCCTCTCCTTCGGGAACGTGACCCTGGACCGGAGCACCTTCGAGCTCTCCTCTCCCAGCGGCAGCTTCCGCCTGGCCAACCGGGAGTACCAGATGATCGAGCTGCTGCTGCGCAACCCCGGACAGGTGATCCCCACAGAGCGCTTTCTGGAGAAGATCTGGGGCTATGACAGCGACGTGGAGGTGAACGTGGTCTGGGTGTACATCTCCTACCTGCGGAAAAAGCTGGCGGCCCTGGACGCGGACATCCAGATCAGGGCCACCCGCAACACGGGCTATTCCCTGGAGGCGGCGACATGATCAGAAAACTGCGCCTGCGGTTCATCGCCGCGTCCATGCTCGCCCTGGCCCTGGTGCTGCTGGTGATCCTGGGCGGCGTCAACTGGATGAGCTACCGGCAGGCCGTCTCCGACGCGGACGCCATCCTGGCCGTGCTGGCGGCCAACCAGGGGATGTTCCCCCAGCGGATGTTCCCGGGGGAGGACGGGAACGCCCAGAAGGACCCGCCGGGGAGCGCCGCCGGGGACGGCGCGTTCCGCAGGCGGGAATTCTCCGTGGAGACTCCCTATGAGTCCCGCTTTTTCTCCGTGCTGCTGGATGAGACGGGCCAGGTGCTCAGCACCGACACCCGGAAGATCGCCGCCGTGGACGAGACCGCCGCCGTCCAGTGCGCGCTGGAGGTGTGGGAGGCCGGGCGGAGCAGCGGCTTTTGGGGCGACTACCGCTTCATCCGCAGCCAGGAGGGCGGCGCCTCCCGCCTGATCTTCCTGGACTGCGGGCGGAGCCTTTCCAGCTTCCGCGCCATGCTGCTCGCCAGCGTGTCGCTGTGTCTGCTGGTGCTGCTGGCGGTGCTGGCGCTGCTGCTGCTCTTCTCCGGCAGGATCGTCACCCCCGCGGCGGAGAGCTATGAAAAGCAGCGGCGCTTCATCACCGACGCGGGCCACGAGATCAAAACCCCCCTGACCATCATCGGCGCGGACGCGGACCTGCTGGAGCTGGAGTACGGCCAGAGCGAGTGGCTCTCGGATATCAAGCGGCAGACCCAGCGGCTGACGGGCCTGACCAACGACCTGATCTATATTTCCCGGATGGACGAGGAGCGGCCGCAGCTCCAGCGCATCGAGTTCCCCCTTTCCGACGTGACGGAGGAAACGGTCCAGTCCTTCCAGGGCCCCGCCAGGGCGCAGAAAAAGACCCTCAGCGCCGACATACAGCCGCTGCTGTCCTTCACCGGGGATGAGAAGGCCATCCGGCAGCTGGTGTCCATCCTGCTGGACAACGCGGTAAAGTATTCGCCGGAGGGCGGGACCATCTCCGTCCGGCTGGCGAAGGAGGGCCGCGCCGCCAGGCTGACCGTCTCCAACACCACGGCGCAGCCTGTGGAAAAGGACGAGCTCCCCCGCCTGTTCGACCGCTTCTACCGCATGGACCAGTCCCGCAGCTCCTCCACCGGCGGCTACGGGCTGGGCATGTCCATCGCCCGCAGCATCGTCGCCGCCCACAGGGGAAAGATCCGGGCCGAGAGCCCCTCGGCGCACGTCCTGACGGTGTCCGTCACGCTGCCGCTGTAGACCTCTCCATACTGCCGCGCCGCCCCGCCCGAAGCAGGCGGAGCGGCGCTCTTTTGGGGCAAGGCACACTTTTCCGGGCGACGCGGCCTCACGGCTCCAGCAGCCTGGAAACCGTCCCGATAAAGAACCGGGCCATGTCCTCCGGGCTCGTCTGGTCATCCGCCGCCAGCCACACCAGGGCCGTGTTGAGCAGCGCGCCGGTATACATGTACAGGTGGTACCGCTCGATGGAGGAGGAGGGCATATTCCCTTCGATGTTCTCGTGGAAATGGTTCAGCTCCTCCAGCACCACGGACATGAAGCCGGAGCGGTACAGGTCCAGCATATACTTCCGGTACCTCCGGAAATACTGAAAGCTCAGCAGCACATTGTCGTAGGTGTAAATGGTCCCCTGCTCCAGATGACTTTCCTGATAAAACGCCTCCAGCACGTCCCGGACCAGCGTGATCAGCACGTCCTCTTTGGAGCAGTAATTGCGGTAAAAGGAGGCCCGGGCCACGCCGGCGCCCTTTACGATCTCTGAAACATGGATATCCGCCAGGCTCTTTTTCTCCATGAGGGAAAACAGCGTGTTGGTGATGTTCGCCTTCACCCGAAGGTTGGCTTCCTTCCGTTTGTCCATGGCCCTCTCCCCTTCTGAAACCTGATACATAATCCGCGATTCTGTCTCGCAAGCGGCGATTGAAGCCGCCCGGGCAACGTGATACGATTGTCTCGTATTTTATCATATCTTTTCCCGTTGTCAATGGACGCGTTCCGCTGTGGGGCGGGCTTTTCGCGCGCCGGCCGGCGCGGCGCGCTCCTTCCGGGTCAGGCAGCGGATAGCGCTATGCAAAGAGAAAGGCTGTACAAAACATGAAAATTGCGATCGCGACAGATACCAACAGCGGCATTACGAGAGACATGGTGCAGAAGCCGGGGCTCTACCTCCTGCCGATGCCGGTCATCATAGACGGCCAGGTGTACGCGGAAGGTGTAGATATCGACAACCGCCGGCTTTACGGGGCGATGAAGCTGCATAAGAGCCTCTCCTCCTCCCAGCCCTCTCCGGGCCAGCTGATGGACCTGTGGGACGGTATCCTGGAGGACGGCTATGACCAGGTCGTGTACATCCCCATGTCCAGTGGGCTGAGCGGCTCCTGCTTTACCGCCTCCCAGCTCGCCTCGGACTACGACGGCAGGGTCCAGGTCGTGGACAACCACCGCATCTCCGTCACCCAGGCGGAATCGTTTTTCAGCGCGTACCGGCTGGCGCAGCAGGGCCGCAGCGCCGGGGAGATCAAGGCGTACCTGGAGGAGCGGGCCTATGACGCCAGCATCTACATCACGGTGGAGTCCCTGGAGTACCTGAAAAAGGGCGGCCGCATCACCCCCGCGGTGGCCGCCTTCGCGACGGCGCTCAATCTCAAGCCCGTGCTGGAGATCCAGGGCGACAAGCTGGACACCTTCGCCAAAGCGCGGGGAACGCGCCAGGCGGAGGCAACCATGATCGAGGCAGTCAAAAGGGACCGGGCCACGCGCTTTGGGGACGTTCCGGACGCGGCGCTGCAGATCGAGACCGCGGGGACCTTTGAGAGCGACGCGCAGGCCCAGCGCTGGCGCGCCTTGGTGCAGGCGGAGTTCCCGGCGGCGGCCGTCTCCTATGTGGACCTCCCCTGCAGCATCGCCTGCCACGTGGGCATGAACGCCGCGGGCATCGGCATCATAAAGAAGGAAGTGCTGTAAAGCCGCAGCCGGCGGAGACGCCGCCCCGGGCGAAATATAGAAATACACGCTTGCCATGGCGGGGAAGATGTACTATCATACAGGAAGAGACCGCGTCCCGCAAACTCTGACCCGCCCTGCCGCACGATGCACAGCAGCCCCGGAGAGGACCTTGCTCTCCGGGGCTGTTTCGCTTTGATCCAAGCGGTACGGCGCGGCGCGGGGACGGCCTGTATAAACAGAAGAAAAACGCATAAACAAAGTGCAGGAGGCGCTTCATGATTTTTCAGGATCTGCATTATGTCGGTGTCAATGACCATGAGATCGACCTGTTTGAGAGCCAGTATCCCGTCCCAAACGGCATGGCCTACAATTCCTATGTGATCACCGACGAAAAGACCGCCGTCATCGACTCAGTGGACGCGCGCTTTGCGCAGCCCTGGCTGGACAACATCCAGCGTGTGCTGGGCGAAAAGAAGCCCGATTATATCATCGTCCAGCACATGGAGCCGGACCACTCCGGCAGCCTCGCCCGCTTTCTGGCGGCTTATCCGGAGGCCAAAGTCGTGGCCTCTTCCCAGGCTTTTGTGATGATCAGGAACTTTTTCAGCATGGACCTGGCGGAGCGGCGGGCAGCCGTGGGAGAAGGGGACGTTCTCTCCCTCGGCAGGCACGCCCTGCGCTTTATCGCCGCCCCCATGGTCCACTGGCCGGAGGTCATCATGACCTATGACAGCACGGAGAAGGTGCTGTTCTCCGCCGACGCCTTCGGGAAGTTCGGCGCGCTGGACGCCGCGGAGGAGTGGACCGACGAAGCCCGGCGCTACTATATCGGGATCGTGGGCAAATACGGCGGGCCGGTGGGGACGGTCCTGGCGAAGACGGCCGCCCTGGATATCCGGGCCATCTGCCCGCTGCACGGCCCGGTGCTGCGGGAGAACATCGGGTATTACAGGGACCTCTACAGCAAGTGGTCCTCCTATACCCCGGAGGAGGACGGCGTACTCATCGCCTACACCTCCATCTACGGGAACACCCGGAAGGCGGTGTCCCGGCTGGCAGAGGCGCTGGAGGCGAAGGGACAGCAAGTGGCCGTCTGCGACCTGGCCCGCTGCGACATGTTCCGGGCCGTGGCGGACGCATTCCGGTACAGCAAGCTGGTGCTGGCCACGACCACCTACAACAACGACGTCTTCCCCTTCATGCGGACGTTCCTGGAGCACCTGACCGCCCGGGGCTTTGGCGGCCGCACGGTGGGCATCGTGGAAAACGGAAGCTGGGCTCCCTCCGCGGCCCGGGTCATCAAGAGCCTGCTGGAAAAGAGCAAAAACCTGACCTACGCGGAGCCGGTGGTGACGCTCCGCTCCGCCCTGAACGGGGAGAGCGCCGCGCAGCTGGAGCTGTTGGCAAAGGCGCTGTGCGGCGAGACCGGCCCCGGAGCGGACCCCGCAGAGAAATAGGGATTTGTCTGTAAGCTCTGCGGCCATGTGTATGAGGACCCTCCCCGGGCGCTCCTCCGCCCCGTCTGCGGGCACGGCGACGCGGATCTTTCAAAAAACCAACAAAACAGGAGGAAAGGATCATGAGCGAAACCAGATTCTACATTTGCGAGCACTGCGGAAACATCGTCGGCAAGATCCACGACGCAGGCGTGTCCCTGGTGTGCTGCGGCCAGGAGATGAAGCCGCTGGTCCCCGGCACGGTGGAAGCCAGCGCCGAGAAGCACATCCCGGTGGTCACCGTGGAGAACGGCCTTGTCAAAGTCACCGTGGGCGCCGCCGAGCATCCCATGACCGACGCGCATCTCATCCAGTGGGTCTACCTGCAGACCGCCTCCGGCGGCCAGCGCAAGGTCCTGGCCCCCGGCGCCGCTCCCTCCGTCGCCTTTGCCCTGACGGAGGACGAGAAGCCCGTGGCAGTCTACGCCTACTGCAACCTCCACGGCCTGTGGATGGCCGAGATCTGAAGCCGCTGCTGCAAGACGGCGTGGGAGGGAAGCGTTTTGCTTCCCTCCCGCGTGTTTAGTGTCCGGCAAAAGGACAACGCCCGGCGCCATCTCCCTGATGTACTTCACGCCGAACATGACGGAAGGGTAAGTCGCAGAGGTAAAGGCGCATCCCGATCCGGACAAAAGCCCGCCGGAGCAGTATCTGCGCCGGCTCTCCCTGGCCCAGCAGGGAGAGCTTGGCGTTTCTCCGGCAAACAGAGGCAAGGTGCCGTCCAGCTCCGGGACGGCTTTCCGCCATGCTGAAGGGGCCTCCAGCCCTCTGCTCCATCCCCCCTCTCCGCCGTCACAGGGCCGCTTCAGCGGCCCCGGAGGGGGGGAGGACCGGGTCTTCGGAGCGGGCTTTCTGTGGGCGCCTCAGGCCGCTCTGACGGGCTCCCTTTACCCCCCTGCCGCAAATGGGGGCGGAGGCTGAGAAGTCGCCGCTGAAAGGCGGGGGTAGACCGGGGCGATTCTTCTTTCCGATAAAGGCAAAACAAAAACCTTGCAACCATAATGATTGCAAGGTTTTCGTTGGAGCTGCTGGGCGGATTCGAACCGCCGACCTCATCCTTACCAAGGATGCGCTCTACCTACTGAGCTACAGCAGCAAATGGCGACCGAGATGGGGCTCGAACCCACGACCTCTAGCGTGACAGGCTAGCGTTCTAACCAACTGAACTACTCGGCCAAGTCATATGCGCAAACAGCGAAAGCTGTTATTGTTAAATGGCAGGGGTTGAAGGATTCGAACCCTCGGCACGCGGTTTTGGAGACCGCTGCTCTACCAGCTGAGCTAAACCCCTATATTGGTGGGCCTTCGGGGACTCGAACCCAGGACCGGACGGTTATGAGCCGTCTGCTCTAACCAACTGAGCTAAAGGCCCAAGTC
>JBJDYT010000039.1:0-23390 GCA_051867635.1 Oscillospiraceae bacterium | reverse complement strand
TCTGTCGCCAGGCACCGGTTGAAGATGGCCTGGACATTGCCCTCGTTCAGTTCCAGCGGGAGAAATTTCTTCCTATCTTCTTCATTCTTTTTTACCGCCATAGCCCGTAAAGCGTTCATGTCAATCGCCACAATACAAGCCCCCTAACGCGCCCAACGGCGCCGGAATGTTGGATAGTCTCATCATACCGTTTTTTCCCGCCTTTTGCAAGGCGGAAAAGCCTCCCGCCAGCCCGCATGGAAAAGGGGTGGGCGCAGAAGGCCCTTGACAGGCGGACATAAGAGGCGTATGATGGCTAACAAAGTTAGCTGAAAAAGGAGATCGCTATGTACTACGAGGCATTGGCCAACGAGCTGCTGCGGATCCGGACCGACCTGCTCCGGGTCCCCGCGTCCCGGCAGCTGTCCAAAATGACGCGGGGGGAGCTGTTCGTGCTGAATTATCTCAGGACGCAGGAGGACGGGGTCCACCCCAAGGAGCTCAGCGAGAAGATGTCGGTCAGCACGGCTCGCATCGCCGCGCTGCTGAAGCATATGGAGGAGAAGGGGCAGGTCTGCCGCCGCCCCGACCCGCAGAACAGCCGCCAGGTGCTGGTGCGCCTGACGGAGGCGGGCCGGGCGGAGATCGAGAAGGACCGGCGCGAGGTGCTCCTTCACACGGCGCAGATGCTGGAGCGCCTGGGGCCTGACGACGCCCGGGAGTATGTCCGCATCCTGGAAAAGATCTGTCTCAGCTCCCGGGAGGAGGAAGAGGCGTGAAGATCCGGGAGGAGTGGAAGGCCCTGGCGGCGGCGCGACGGGCTCCCGAGGCCTACCACCGTCAGGAGCGCGCCTTCGCCGACGTGAAAAACGGTCGCGCCTTCGCGCTGCTGCTGCTTTTGGCGGGGGCGGCGTGCCTCCTGTTCACGGAGCCGGTGTACACGGCGCTGCCGTACCTGCTGGGCGGCGTGATGATGGCGCTGGGGCTGGGGGATATCCTCTGCGGTCTGCTCACCGGGGAGTTCCGCAGCCGGGAGACGAAGCTCACCGCCAACGGCGTGGTGTTCTTCTTCCTGGGCGCGGTCATCCTCTACCACCGGGCCGACGCCGACGGGATCATCGGAAGCATCTGGGGCGTGCTGGGCCTGGTGAAGGGCGCGGAGGCGCTGAACACGGCCATGTACTGCTGCGCGGAAAAGAGCCCCTTCCTGGGGAAGACGCTGCAGGCGGCGGTGGAGCTGCTGCTGGCCATCCTGCTGCTGGTGCAGCCGGACACCGCCGTGCGGCACCATGTGTTCCTGCTGGGGCTGGAGCTGGCCCTGGTGGGTTGGCAGCTCCTGCGGGAAAGCAGGGGCCGCTGAACTTTCGACGGGTTTTTGCAAAAAGCTATTGACGAAGCGCCCGCTTTGGCCCATATAATGTACCTCGGGACATGTCCCGGGAAACCAAGGAGACGAGGCGGGCTATGGAGACAAGGACGCTGCGGAAACTGAATCCGGAGATGCTGCGGGTGATCCTCACCCTGGCGTGGCCCACCATGCTGGAGCAGCTGATGCAGACGGCGGTGCAGTATATCGACACCGCCATGGTGGGGGCGCTGGGCACCGCGGCCACCGCCGCCGTGGGCGCCACCAGCACCGTCAACTGGCTGGTCAACAGCTCCATCGGCGCGCTGAGCGTGGGCTTCCTCGCCTTCATTTCCCAGGCCCGGGGCGCCCGGAACGAGACGGCGGCGAAGCACGCCGCCGGCCAGGCGGCCATGACGGCGCTGGTGGTGGGGACGCTGTTCACCGCGCTGACGCTGTTCCTCAGCGGGGTCATCCCGGTCTGGATGCAGGTGGACCCCGGCATCCGGGCGCTGGCCTCCCGCTATTTCTTCATCCTGTACCTGCCCATGCTGCCCCGCACCGCCAGCATCATGTTCGGCACGGTGCTGCGGGCCGTGGGGGATACCAAGACGCCCATGAAGCTGGGCCTGGTGGTGAACGGGCTCAACGTGGCGCTGAATTTCCTGCTGATCTATCCCACCCGGCGCGTGACGCTGCCGGTGGGGAGCTTCACCATGCCCGGCGCGGGGCTGGGGGTCGTGGGCGCGGCCGCCGCCAGCGCCGTGGCTTTCACGGTGGGCGGCGTCTGCATCACCGTGATCCTCTGGCGGCACCCCCTGGCTTCGCCCCGGGGGCAGTCCCTGCGGCCGGACATGGCGGTGCTGCGGCCCTGCCTGCGGGTGGCGCTGCCCAATATGCTCCAGCGCTTCGGCACCTCTTTGGGCTATGTGGCCTTCGCCTCCATGATCAACTCCCTGGGGGAGGTGGCCACCGCCGCCCACACCATCGCCAACACCGTGGAGTCCGCCTTCTACATCCCGGGCTTCGGCATGCAGACCGCCGCCGCCACCCTGGCCGGCAACGCCTACGGCGCCCGGGACCGGAAGCGGATGCGGGAGCTGGCCGCCATGTTCATCCCGCTGGAGCTGCTGCTCATGCTCTTCTCCGGGGCCTGCCTGTTCGCCGCCGCCCCGGCCCTCGTCTCGCTCTTTTCCCGCAGCGCCGCCGTCATCGCCCTGGGCGGCACGGTGCTGCGCATGGTGGCGGTGTCGGAGCCGTTTTACGGCTTCTCCATCATTGTGGAGGGCCTGATGCAGGGCGTGGGCAGGACGCGGGAGCCGTTCGTGTACAACCTGCTGGGCATGTGGGGCGTCCGCATCGTGGGGACCTATGTCTGCACCCAGCTGCTGGGCTGCGGCCTGGTGTCGGCCTGGGGCTGCATGATCGCCCACAACCTGCTGGTCTTCGCGCTGTTCCTGCGCTGCTTCATCCGGGGCAAATGGGACCCGCTCCGGGAGGACGGCGGGGAGGCGTAAAACGAAAAAAGGAAGCGCGGCCCGCCGCCCCTCCGGGGTCCGGCGGGCCGCTAATTTAGACAAAAGAGGGGCATTTATCGGTTGTAAAGCGCCCTTCCGCAGATTATAATGGCTGTATCGGAAAAAAACGCGCGCCCGTGGGCGCGGGAAGGAGCGCGGTATGAAGATCGAATGGAAGGGCTGCCTCAGACTGGGCGTGACCTGCTTCCTCCTTTATCTCTGCATCTATTACTGGAGCTCGGTGGCGGGTTTTGCCGCGGCGCTGCTGCAGGCGGCGGGTGCGCTCATCGTCGGCTGCGTCATCGCCTACCTCGTCAATATCCTCATGAGCTTTTACGAGCGGCACTATTTCCCCCAGGGCGGCGCCGGGGTGCGGAAGAGCCGGCGGCCTGTGTGCCTGCTGGCCGCGCTGCTGACGCTGCTGGGCGTGGTGGTGCTGGTGGTACGGCTGGTGGTGCCGGAGCTGGCGGGCTGCGTGCGCCTGCTCATGGAGGAGATCCCCGCGGCCGTGGAGTGGGTCGTGGACTGGGTGCGCGGCAGCGGGCTGCTCACCTCGGACGCGGCGGCGGACCTGTTCGCCTCCCTGGAGGCGGTGGACTGGCAGGATAAGATCAGCCAGATGGTGCGCCTGCTGCTGGAGGGCGTGGGCGGCGCCGCCCAGGTGGCGGTCTCCACCGTCTCCTCCATCGTCTCCGTGGTGGCCCGCTTCGTCATCGGCTTCATCTTCGCCGTGTACCTCCTGGTGGGGAAGGAGCGGCTGGGCAGCCAGTGCAGCCGCCTGGCGCGCCGCTATCTGCCCGGGCGCTGGGTGGAGAAGCTCCGCTACGTACTTACCACGCTGGACAGCTGCTTCCACCGCTTCATCGTGGGCCAGTGCACCGAAGCGGTGATCCTGGGGCTGCTCTGCATGGCGGGCATGGCGCTGCTGCGCCTGCCCTATGCGGTGATGATCGGCACGCTGGTGGGCTTCACCGCGCTGATCCCCATAGCGGGCGCCTACATCGGCGCCGCCGTGGGCGCGTTCATGATTTTGACGGTGGACCCGCTGAAGGCCCTGATCTTCCTGATCTTCCTGGTCATCCTGCAGCAGCTGGAGGGAAACCTCATCTATCCCAAGGTGGTGGGGACCTCCATCGGCCTCCCCGGCGTGTGGGTGCTGGCCACCGTGACGGTGGGCGGCGGCGTCATGGGCATCGGCGGCATGCTGCTGGGCGTGCCGCTGGCCGCGGCGGTGTACCAGATGCTGCGGCGCGACGTGCAGAAGGGGGAGGAGAGGCAGGCATGACAGAACAGAAACCGACGCGCCCCCACCGTCCTATCGAGCCCCCCGAGCCGAAAAAGCTGGTGGAGGAAGGCAAGCGGGGCGTGTTCCACGTGGTCTTCGGCCGCACCATGGTGGTCCTGGTGCTGCTGGCGGCGCAGTTCGCCATCCTGTTCATGCTGCTGTTCCACTTCGCCCAGTATATCCCCTACTATGTGGGAGGCAGCGTGGTGGTCACGGCGGTCATGCTGATCTTTGTGCTGAACACCCGGGGCAACCCGGCCATCAAGCTCTCCTGGAGCATCCTCATCGCGGTGATGCCGGTCTTCGGCGCGCTGCTGTACCTGTTCATCCGCAACGACCTGGGCCACCGGCTGGAGCAGCGGGTGCTGCAGCACACGCTGGAGGAGAGCGCGGTATACGTCAGCGACCAGAGCGCGCTGATGGAGCGCGTCCGGGAGGAGGACGGGGGCCTGTATAACCTGGCCTCCTACACGCTGCGCAGCGGCGGCTGCCCCATCTATGAGAACACGGAGGTGCGGTATTTCCCCTTGGGGGAGGACAAGTTCGCGGCCATGCTGGAGGAGCTGGAGCAGGCTAAGGAGTTCATCTTCCTGGAATACTTCATCCTGGAGCGGGGCTACATGTGGAGCCGCGTGCTGGAGGTGCTGGAGCGAAAGGTCCGCCAGGGCGTGGAGGTCCGCGTGATGTACGACGGCACCTGCGCCGTGTCCCTGCTGCCCTACGGCTATCCCAAGGAGCTGGAGAAGCGGGGCATCCGCTGCAAGATGTTTTCCCCCATCCGGCCCTTTGTCTCCACCCACTACAACAACCGCGACCACCGCAAGATCCTGGTCATCGACGGCGTGGTGGCCTTCACCGGCGGCGTGAACATCGCCGACGAGTACATCAACCGCAAGGAGGTCCACGGCCACTGGAAGGACACCGCCGTCATGGTGCGGGGCGATGCGGCCAGGAGCTTCACGCTGCTGTTTCTGCAGATGTGGAACGCCACCGAGCATGAGCACATCTACGAGCCCTATCTCAAGCCCGCCGGCACGGTGCGGACGGAGGCGCAGGGCTATGTCATCCCCTACGGGGACAGCCCCCTGGACGACGAGAACGTGGGGGAGATGGTGTACCTGGACATGCTGAACCGGGCCAAGGACTATGTGTACATCATGTCCCCCTACCTCATCCTGGACAACGAGATGGTGACGGCCCTGCGCTTCGCGGCGAAGCGGGGCGTGGACGTGCGGCTGATCCTGCCCCATATCCCGGACAAGAAGTACGCCTTCGTGCTGGCCAAGAGCCACTACCGGGAGCTGACGGAGGCCGGCGTCCGCATCTATGAGTACACCCCCGGCTTCGTCCACGCCAAGGTCTTCCTCAGCGACGACAGCCGCGCGGTGGTGGGCACCATCAATCTGGACTACCGGAGCCTGTACCTGCACTTCGAGTGCGCGGCTTACCTGTACAAGGTCCCCGCCATCGCGGACATCCGGGCGGATTTCAGCGACACGCTGGCCCGCTCCCAGGAGGTTACGGCGGAGGACGCGAAAAAGCAGGGCCTGTTCACCAGGCTCTGCGGCTGGCTGCTGAAGGTGGCGGCCCCGCTGATGTGAAAAACGGCGTGAAAACGCGGACAGGGAAGGGCTCCCTTGCGGGAGCCCTTCCCTGTTTTTTTGCCGCGTCCGGTATCAGTCCAGATATTCCCCCACGGGGCTGGTATTGTACTGCTTGATGACCTTCACGACGATGGAGCCGTCCGGCTGGACGGCCTCCTCCACGATCTTGTACTGGGTGCGGTTGCGCTCCAGGTGCCGCTTGTAGGCCGCGACCTCCTCCCGGACCTGCCGGACGGCATAGTCGTGTCCCAGGTCCTCCTTCAGCAGAAAGTGCAGCGTCTGGCAGATGCAGGCGGCTTTGATCCGTTTCATGGGCTTCCTCCTCCGATATCTGTAAATACGGCTCCCGGCGGACGGCCTTGCGCCGCCGCATCCCGGGCCGCCCTTGCATTATACCGCGGGCAAAAAGGCGGCGCAAAGGCGAAAAGCACCAAAAAACGAAGAGGAAAATTTGGCACAAATTCCTACTGAAAACGAACAATTTCAAAGAAAAACAAGGATATACGGAACGATACGCGGGGGCATTCCATTCTCAGGAGAACTCCTCCTCGTGGGCGCGGAAGAAGTCCCGCCAGGCCCGGACGTTCGCAAGCTCCGTCCACTTCTTCGTGTCCACCGGCAGGGCGTCCAGGTCGTAGATCCTGGCCCCCGGCAGTGCCAGCAGCACGGGGGAGTGGGTCGCCAGCACCAGCTGGCAGCGGAAAAAGCGGGCGGAATCCGCCAGGAATGACGCCAGCTCCCCCTGCAGCGTCACGGAGAGACTGTTTTCCGGCTCGTCCAGCAGATACAGGGCGCCCTCCGTGATGCGGTCGGTGAAGTAGCCCATGGCGCTCTCCCCGTTGGAGAACATCTCCGGGTTTTTCATCAGCCTGTCCTTCACGAAGCGGGACTGGGTCTGCCGCTTGGCGTCGTAGCTCTCCCGCCAGTCCTCGTACTCCGCGAGAGAGTGGAGCTGCCGGCTGTGGTACTTCCGGTCCAGATAGTCCTGAAACAGCTCCTCCCGCCGCCGGTCGATGCCCCGGCTCATGGAGCGCAGGCGGAGCAGGTGGTCGGAGACGTCGTCGCTGGTCAGGATCTGGCTCTCCTCCGGCAGCTCTCCCCGCAGCTCGGCCCGGCAGAGGGCGAGATAGTCCGGGAAAAAGGCGCTGCCGCCGAAGACGGAGTGGCGCTTTACCCCCAGCTTCTCCGCGATGATGTTCAGCAGGGTGCTCTTGCCGCTGCCGTTGCCGCCGTAAAGAATCGTGACCGGCTCGAAGCTGAGCTGCTGCAGCCCCCTGTCGGGAAAGAGCTTGAAGGGATAGCTGCCGGTGTAGCAGGTTCGCTTCTGGTCCATGATAAATTTCATTTCCGCCCCGTCGGAGGGGAGGGAGAAGGACTTGAGATAGATCGCCATGTCATGCCGCCTTTCTCTGTTTTCCGCCGTACCGCGGCGCGGTGCGGGACGCTCAGGCCGTTTTCTCCGCTGGCTTTTCCGGCAGCTCGCCCACGGCGGCGGCCAGCAGCACCGCCGCCGCGCCCAGGGCGCTGAGGGGACTCATGCGCTCGTGCAGCAGCAGCGCCGAGAGCAGCACCGCCACCACCGGGTCGATGTAGCTGTACAGCGCCAGGGTCTGGGCCTGCAGCGTCCGGGTGGCGCCGAAGTACAGCGCGTAGGCCAGGCCCGTGTGGACCACGCCCATGACGAGCAGCATGGCCACGGAGAAGGGGGTCAGGCGAAGCGCGCCCCAGCCCTCCGCCAGCAGCGTGTAGGGCAGGAGGACGGCCGCCGCCGCACCCAGCTGCACCACGGTCCTGTCGTAGGCGGGGACGTCCCGCAGATGCCGGTTCAGCAGCACCACGGCAGCGTAGAACACCGCCGCCGCCAGGCCCAGCAGCACGCCCTTCAGCTCCCCCGCGCCGGAAAGCCCCGTCTCCGGCACGCCGGAGACCAGCACCATGCCGCCGAAGGCCGCCGCGGCGCAGAGCGCCCTGCGGCGGGTCAGCTTTTCGCGCAGCAGCAGGGGAGAGGCCAGCACCACGAAGGTGGGGGCCATATAGTAGCAGAGCGTGGCCGTGGCCACGGAGGTATAGCGGTACGCCTCGAACAGCAGTATCCAGTTGAAGCCCAGCAGCGCCCCGGAGAGGCAGAGCGGCCCCAGGTTCCGCCTGACCGCCCGGCTGGAGAGCCGCGCGCCCCGGGCCGCCATGAGCAGCAGCAGAAACACCGTGCCCACCGCCGCCCGGGCCAGGGCGATGACCCCGGAGGGCAGGCCGATGCCCCGGCGGAAGACGCCGATGGTGCCGAAGAGGAACATGGAGAGGGCCAGCTGCCCCTTGGCCCTGCGCGCCTGCGCTTCTGTGTCTCGCATGACGGGACTCCTTTTCATGATGAGGACAGGGGAGCGGCGCAGTCCACGAACAGCTCGCCCGCGGAGAACAGAGCGGCCCGGCCGCTGAGGCAGACCCGCCGCCCCGCCATGCGGCAGTAGAGGGTGCCGCCCCGCCGGGAGGCCTGATAGGCCACCAGGCGCTCCTTGCCCAGGCGCTCCGCCCAGTAGGGGACGATGTGGCAGTGGCCGGAGCCGCAGACCGGGTCCTCGGCGATGGCGAGCTTCGGGCCGAAGCTGCGGGAGACGCAGTCCGTCTCCTTTCCCGGGGCCGTGGCGTGGAGCAGCAGCCCCTCCAGCCCCAGCAGCTTTTCCGCGTCCGGGGCCAGAGCGCGCACCTCCGCCTCCTCCCTGAACACGCAGAGGAGGTCCCGCCCGAGATAGGCCTCCTGGGGCGCCGCGCCCAGGGCGGCGGTCATCTCCGCCGTCACAGGCACGGGGCGCAGGGCGTAGGCGGGAAAGTCCATCTCGTAGAGCCCGTCCCGCTTTTCCACCAGCAGCTCGCCGCTCCGGGTGGCGAAGCGGACGGAGCTTTGCTCCTTTTCATAGAAGGAGAGCAGGACGAAGGCGGTGGCCAGGGTGGCGTGGCCGCAGAGGTCGATCTCCCCGCCGGGGGTGAACCAGCGGAGCCGGTAGCCCGCCCCCTCCTTCACGGCGAAGGCGGTCTCGGAGAGGTTGTTCTCCCGGGCGATCTGCCGCATCAGCGCCTCCTCCGGCCAGCGCTCCGGCACGCAGACCGCCGCCGGGTTCCCGGCGAAGACCCGGTCCGTGAACGCGTCCACCACATACTGCTTCATGCTGCGCATCTCCTTTTCCCGTCGGTTTTGGGCTTATCATAGCACAAAACGCGGCGGCTGTACAGCCGCCGCGTCCCCCGCGGCCGGGGGCGGTTCTGCGGCCCGGCGGCGCGGCATATTTATTGTAGTTTGCCGGCGGGATTCGACCGCCCCGCGGGCCCGGGCGTGGTATGATATGGTGCGGCCGGCTCCGTTTCCGCCGGCGGGGCGAAAACCGCCGAAAAAGCGGGAGGGCCGCCCGGCCGTGTAAAAAAAGAGTTTATTTTCTGAACGAAAATGGGAAAACAACTTGCTTTTTCAAAAACCGGATGGTAAAATTACAGTGTGCTGCTACAGGGTGCCGCGAACCTGCGCCCTTGTCCCGGGCGGCAAAAAACAACAACAGCGAGAGCTGTGTTTTGAATAGATGGGAAACTTTAATATAGGAGGAGAAAACGCATGAAGAAACGGATCGTAAGCATCGTGCTCGCGCTTGTCATGGTACTGAGCCTGCTGCCCATGTCCGTACTGGCTGACGACACAGCACCGTATGACGAAGCCACCTTGTACTTGACGTATGAGAGTAACAGTAATAAAACATACTATTTCGGATTGAGCGTATCGAACGGAACACCTACTCTGAAGGCTCAGCAATTTGATAGCGAGCCGACTGGCACAGAGTATATTTTCCATCTGGAAGCTGTGAGCGGCAGTACTGACTCGTATTACCTCTATGTAGAGAATAGTAGCGGAACACGCTATTATATCGTCATAGGTGGTACTGCACAGGGTGGGCTTAATAGGACCACCTCCCTTTCTACCAGCAATAGCAGCGCTGCTCAGTTTAAGATCGGGTATGAAGTTGAAACGACAAGTGGATTTAACACAACCTATACCCTTCATAAGACAGAGCCGTCTTCGTGGGATAAGCGTGTCCTTTACACGACAATCGGTAGTACTGATTGGATTCTGGAAAATGATACCGCTGGTGTGCGCGTGTGCAAGCACATGCAGTGCGGCGATCATTTTGACATTGATGCAGAGGGCAAAATTAGCACTGTGACTTACACCGTGACCTATAAGGCGGCGGCACACACCAGCCTGACGGCAGATGTTGTGACTTCTAACCTTAAGACTGGCGATTCGATTCCCACTGCCCCTGCTGTTACCGCTGATGCTGGTTATACTCTGGGAAGCTGGACCTGTACTGAGGGTACTCCGGGCACTGGCAACACGGTCGGGACCACGAATCTGGTGTATGAGATCACTGCCACGGAGAACGCCAATGTGACGATCAACTATGTGGCAGGCACCGGCGGCAAGGTGTCTCCCACAAGCGAGTCTGTCGCGCCCGCTACTGGTACGGCTGCTGGCTCTACCGCTACTCCGGATGCCGGATACCACTTCGTGAACTGGACGTGTAACGGCACTCAGGTTTCCATCAATGCAAAGTATGTGCCGGGGAAGAACGCCAGTGGCGTGTATGAGACGGCCACCTATACCGCGAACTTCGCTCCCAACACCAACACTGCGTACACGGTGAAGCACTACAAGCAGAACCTGGATGGCACCTATCCCTACACTCCGACTGAGACCGATAACCTCACCGGCACTACCGGCGAGCTGACCAAAGCTACGGCTAAGACTTACACTGGCTTTACTGCGCAGTCCTTCAGTCAGCAGACCATCGCTGGTGATGGTAAGACCGTCGTTGAGATTTTCTATGCCCGCAACACCTACACCGTGACCTATGACCTGAACGGCGGCAGCACCACTTCGCCGAAGACCTCCTTCACCGGCGTTAAATACGGTGCCGATACCCCGACGATCAACAATCCCACCAAGGAGGGCTATACCTTCGTCGGCTGGGACAAAGAGATTGCGAGAACTGTGACTGCCAGCATCACCTACACCGCCCAGTGGGAAGTGGACAACTGGAAGGACAACCCGGATGGTCCCGACAGCGAGACCGGCGGCGACGGTATCCCCGACAAGTACCAGGCGCTGATCAAGTATCAGTCTGCTGACAGCAGCAAGGGCACCGTTTCCCCCACCGTGCAGGTTGAGACGCTGACCAAGGATAACACTGGCAAGTACACCGGTAACGTCACCGTGGCCTCCACCGCGACCGCTACGGCGGATAAGGTCGCCTTTGATTACTGGCTGGCTCCCAACGGGACGACCAAGTCCTATGCCGCTGCGCTGAGCGGCAGCCTGTCCGTCAGCGGCGGCCAGACCTACACCTACACCGCGTACTTCGATACCGATAATAACGAAGACGGTACCCCCGACAAGTATCAGGTGTTCGTGAACTTTGTGCCGGCTGACAGCAACGGAACGGTTACCGGAGACGGCATCAAGCAGGTGTATACCTTTGAGAATCATGCCACCAGCGGCGACGTGACTCCGACTCTGACGGGCGTTACTGTGAAAGCCAATGACGGCTATGCCTTCGACGTCTGGACGAAGGACAGCGGCGCCGAAGCGGTCAATCCCGAGACTAAGCTGACGAATGTTGCTGGCGGCACCACCATCACCTTCAAGGCCAACTTCGCCAAGGATGAGATCGGCCCCGACGATGGCGGCGACGGCATCCCCGACAAGTATCAGGTCCTCATCAACTATGTGAGCGCCAGCGAGAGCCAGGGTGCCGTGGATCCTGCCAAGGAAGTCGTGACGCTCTACGCGAAGGATTCTGCCAGCGGCAAATGGGTGCGTATCGATGACGCCGCCGCTGCCGGCTCCACGGCTGCTGCCAAGAGCGGCTACAAGTTCGTGAAGTGGACCAACGAAGACGGGACCACGGTGTCTACCGAGGCGAAGTATGTGCCGAGCGTCAAGGAAGCCCAGGGCGGCGAGACCTACACCTTCACCGCGCACTTCGCCTCCGCCCACGTTCCCAGCACTCCGAAGCTGGAGAAGGGCACGCACTTCAACTACGTCATGGGTTACTCCGACGGCACCATCCGTCCCAACAACGAGATCACCCGTGCCGAGATCGCCATCATCTTCTTCCGCCTGCTGACGGACGAGAGCCGTGATGCGTACTACAGCGAGCACAATGACTTTACCGATGTGGCGGAGACCTCCAAGAGCAACATCGCCATCTCCACCCTGACCAACGCGGGCATCCTCACCGGCTACAACGACGGTACCTTCCGTCCCAACGCCAAGGTGACCCGCGGCCAGCTGGCGGCCATCATCGCCCGCTTCGCGGACATGAAGGGCAGCGTCGATAAGACCTTTACCGACATCGACGGCCACTGGGCGAAGGATCTGATCCTGCTCGCCGCCAGCAACGGCTGGATCGACGGTTATTCTGACGGCACCTTCCGTCCCGCGCAGAACATCACCCGTGCCCAGACCATGGCCATCATCAACCGTGCGCTGGACCGTCAGGTCAGCGACGTGAATGACCTGGTGGACGACATGAACGTGTGGGTGGACAACATGGATCCCACCGCGTGGTATTACTTCCACGTGCAGGAAGCCACCAACTACCATGAGTACAACCGCAAGGCCGGTACTCTGGACGAGATCTGGACGAAGAAGCTGCCCGATATCGACTGGTCCGTGTATCAGTACTAAGGGTATCCGAGAGGACTTCGTTCCCGGCAGATCCTGAATAAGAAAAGCCCCCGGCGCGAAAACGCGCCGGGGGCTTTGTCGCTGCCCGGGGGCAAGCATGAGACGCAGGGGGCGAATTTCCGCGGCTTTTGACGGGGCGGTGCGGAAAATGTAAACTTTTTTCGAAAAAATTGCATTTGGGGAGGGATTGTGCTATGATTGCTCGATGATAAAAAGAAACGACAGGAGGCATATTTCCCATGGCAAAAAAACAGTTCAAGGCGGAATCCAAGCGGCTGCTGGATCTCATGATCAACTCCATCTACACCCACAAGGAGATCTTCCTGCGGGAGATCCTCTCCAACGCCAGCGACGCCATCGATAAGCTCTGCTATCTGGCGCTGACGGACGACCAGGTGGGCCTCAGCCGGGAGGATTTCAAGATCGAGCTTCGCACCGACAAGGAGAGCCGCACCATCACCGTCTCCGACAACGGCATCGGCATGGACAGGGAGGAGCTGGAGAACAACCTGGGCGTCATCGCCCGCAGCGGGTCCTACCAGTTCCGCCATGAGGTGGAGGAAGGCGCGGATGTGGACATCATCGGCCAGTTCGGCGTGGGCTTCTACTCCGCCTTCATGGTGTCTGAGAAGATCACCGTGGTGACGAAGAAGTACGGCGAGGCGCAGGCCTGGCGCTGGGAGTCCTCCGGCGCGGACGGCTATACCATCACCGAGTGCGAGCGCGACGGCGTGGGCACGGACGTCATCATGACCCTCCGGGAGGACACGGAGGAGGAGCAGTACAGCGAGTATCTGGAGAGCTGGAAGCTCTATCAGCTGGTGCGCAAGTACTCCGACTATATCCGCTGGCCTATCCGCATGGAGATGGCCGAGCAGCGCAAGAAGGAGGACTCGCCGGAGGACAAGCCGGAGTACGAGACCGTCATGGAGTGGAAGACCCTCAACAGCATGGTGCCGCTGTGGCAGCGCAAGCGCAGCGAGGTCTCCGACGAGGACTATCAGAAGTTCTATCAGGAGAAGTTCTTCGACTATGAAAAGCCTCAGCGCATCATCACCGCCTCGGTGGAGGGCGCTGTGACCTATAAGGCGCTGATGTTCATCCCCGCCAGCCGGCCGGTGGACCTGAACACCGCCGAATTCAAGCCCGGCCTGCAGCTCTATTCCGCCGGCGTCATGATCATGGACCACTGCGGCGACCTGCTGCCGGAGTATCTGGACTTTGTCCGCGGCGTGGTGGATTCGCCGGATCTCTCTTTGAACATCTCCCGGGAGCTGCTGCAGCATGACCGCCAGCTGAAGGTCATCTCCGGCAGCCTGGAGAAGAAGATCCGGGGCGATCTGGAGAAGATGCTGAAGGAGGACCGGGAGGGCTACGAAAAGCTCCACGCCAACTTCGGCCGCAACCTCAAGTACGGCCTGGTGGCGCCGCAGTTCAGCAGCGCCCGGGATTCCCTGCAGGAGCTGGTCATGTTCTACTCCTCCACGGAGAAAAAGCCCGTCACCCTCAGCGAGTATGTGGACCGCATGAGCGGGGAGCAGAAGTATATCTACTACGCCCCCGGCGAGAGCGTGGAGCAGCTGGACGCCCTGCCCCAGGCGGAGCGCCTGCGGGAGAAGGGCTGGGAGATCCTGTACTTCACCGACCAGCTGGACGAGTTCGTGGCCCAGACCCTGATGAAGTACAAGGACAAGGAGTTCCGCTCCGTCACCGACGGCGACCTGGGCCTGGAGGACGAGAGCGAGAGCCCCGCCTCCGAGGAGGAGAAGAAGGACGTGCTGGACTTCATCCGGGGTGTGCTGGGCGAGCAGGTGAAGGAGGTGCGCCTGTCCAGAAAGCTGAAGTCCCATCCCGTGTGCCTGGCGGCAGGCCAGGGCCTGAGCTTTGAGATGGAGAAGTATATGCACCGCGCCCAGCCGGAGCTGAACCTCCGGGCGGACCGCATCCTGGAGCTGAACGCCGGCCATCCCGTCTTCGCGGCGCTGGAGAGCGCCATGGCGGAGGACAAGGACCGGGCGGAGAAGTATGTGCGCATCCTCTACGACCAGGCTCTGCTCATCGCGGGCCTGCCCCTCGAGGACCCGGCGGCGTATACGGACATGGTCTGCAGCCTCATGCAGTGATACTGATACTTGATTAAAAGATTTAATCAAGAATCCCGTATGCTGCGCACACTCGCATCGTGCTAACGCACGCTGCGCCGTCCGCTGTGCATGGATATCCGTAAGGCGGCAAAGCCGCCAACGGCTATCGCATCATGCAGTTCTTGACGCGCTTCGCGCTCAGGGAGGAACCAGTGGCACACTGGTGACGGAAGTGCGGCGAGCGCCGCAGCGCGAGACCGTATAAAAAGCTTAAAGCTTTTTATCAAGAACTAGTATACAAAAACAGGCGCGGGAGCCAGCTCCCGCGCCTGTGCGCTGAATGATACAAACAGGCAGAGGGAACCCCTCCGCCTGTTTTATGTTTCCGAAAACGTGTGCAGCACGCTGCGTGTCTCTTTGACGGAAAAGGCACAACCTTTTCCCCTCAGCTCACTTCCGGATGCTGTCCACCCACTGGGCGTACTTGCAGAGGTTGGCGTCCCGCTCCGCCTCGTCCTTGCCCTGGGTCAGGACATAGACCTTGATCTTCGGCTCCGTGCCGGAGGGACGGATGAGGATGGTGGTGCTGTCCGCCAGCTCAAAGCGCAGCACGTTGGAGCCGGAAAGCTCCATGGCGCTGACCGCGCCGGTGGCGCAGTCCACCGCTTCGCCGGTGCTGTAGTCCTTGCGGACCGCCACCTTGACCCCGGCGATCTCCGCAGGGGGCTCTTCGCGGAAGGACTTCATCAGCTTCGCCATATCCGCGAGACCGTCCAGACCCGGCATCACCAGGTTGTGGGTCTTTTCACCGTACCAGCCGTAGCGCTCATAAAGGCTCTGTAGCGCGTCAAAGAGGGTCATGCCCTTCCCGGCGTACCACGCCGCCATCTCCGTCAGCAGCAGGGAGGCGGTGACGGCGTCCTTGTCCCGGACGAAGTCGCCCACCATGTAGCCGTAGGACTCCTCGTAGGAGAAGATGACCTTGCCCTCGCCGCTCTCCTCCAGCTGGTTCTTCTTCTCCGCCATGAACTTAAAGCCCGTAAAGGTATCGTAGCAGCGCACGCCGTTGCTCTCCGCCACCTTCCGCGCCATCTCCGTGGTGACGATGGTCTTCAGGGCCACGGCGTTTGCCGGCAGGGTGCCGGCCCGCTTCATGGCGCCGATGAGGTAATCCAGCAGCAGCACGCCGGTCTGGTTGCCGGTGACGGGCCGGAACTCCCCCGCGTGGTCCCGCACCATGATGCCCACGCGGTCGGCGTCGGGGTCGGTGCCCAGGATGAAGTCGATGTTGTGCTGCTTCGCCAGCTCGATGGCGAGATAGAAGCCCTCCGGGTTCTCCGGGTTGGGGGAGACCACGGTGGGGAAGTCGCCGTCGATGACCATCTGCTTGGGCTCGCAGAGCAGGTGCTTGATGCCGAGCCGCTTCAGCGCCTCCGGCACCAGCTTGTGGCCGCAGCCGTGGAAGGGGGTGTAGACCAGGGAGAAGCTGTCCGCCACCTTTGCAACCGCGGCGCGGTCGTTCACCATGCTCATGACGTTGTTAAGGAACTTCTCGTCGGTCTCCTCGCCCATAACGGTGACGAGCCCGGCGCGCACCGCCTCGTCATAGTCCATGCGGCGGATGCCGGTGAAGATGTCGATGTGCTGCAGCTCCCGGGCGATGGCGTCGGCGTGGTGGGGGGGCAGCTGCGCGCCGTCCTCCCAGTAGACCTTATAGCCGTTGTACTCCTTGGGGTTGTGGCTGGCGGTGACGTTGATGCCCGCCTGGCAGCCATACTCCCGCACGGCGAAGGACAGCTCCGGCGTGGGGCGCAGGGACTCGAAGATGCGGACGTGGATGCCGTTGCCGCAGCAGACCTCCGCCGCCGCCCGGGCGAACTCCATGCCGTGGTTGCGGCAGTCCATGCAGATGGCGACGCCGCGGCGCTTGGCCTCCTCGCCCTCCGCCGCGATGACCGTGGCGAAGCCCTGGGTGGCCCAGCGGATGACGTGGATGTTCATGTTGTGCAGGCCCACCGCCATAGTGCCGCGCAGGCCGGCGGTGCCGAACTCCAGCGGGCCGAAGAACCGGGTCTCGATCTCCTTCTCGTCCTGGGCGATGGCGCGCAGCTCCGCCTTTTCCGCGTCGCTCAGCGCGTCGCTGGCGAGCCACTTTTCATATTCCGCGCGATAGTTGCTCATCTGTCATTCCTCCTCATCATCCGGCTGCGCCGGGGTGTTCAGAATTTCCTTTGCCTCTTCCAGCCGGGAAGCGGGGACGTACAGGCTCACGCCGAAGCCGGAGAAACCCAGCACGACCTTGCCGATAGCACCCTCGTTCTCGTACCGCTTCATCACGGGTATGCCGCAGCTCTCCAGCAGCGACACGGTCATGTCCGCCGCGCCGCCGCTGTCCTGCAGGTCCGTGAGATGGGCGGCGGGCTCCTTTTCCCCGTCCGCGCCTGTCGGCCAGCGGTCATAAAAGCCCTTGTCCCGTCTTGCCCAGTGACTGATGTCCTTCATGGCATCGCCTCCGTTCATTTATGATATGCGGACCCCTCCAGGATCTGATAGCCCCGGTAGAGCTGCTCCAGCAGCATGACCCGGGCCAGGTGGTGGGGGAAAGTCATGGGGGAGAAGGAGAGGCGCAGGTCGGCCTCCCGCTTCAGCGTCTCGTCCAGTCCGAAGCTCCCGCCGATGAGGAAGGTGAGCTGGGAGCGCCCCTCTAGGGCAAACTGCCGCAGCTTTTCCGCGAACTGGGGGCTGGTGAGAGGGCCGCCCTCCACGCAGAGGGCGATGACCGCGCCGCCCTTCGGCAGCTTCTGGCGGATGCTCTCCGCCTCCAGCGCCAGGCAGCGGCGGACCTCCGCCGGGGAGGGATTTTCCGGCAGGCGCTGCTCGCCCAGCTCCGTGACTGTGAGCTTACAGTGCCGCTGCAGCCGCTTTTCATACTCCGCCGCGGCCTCTATGTAGAATTTTTCCTTCAGTCTGCCTACGCAGAGGATGCTTACCTTCTGCAAAGGGAATTCGCCCCCTCCCGGACCTCCAGCCGCAGCGCCTCGCTGCGGGGCGCCACCCGCAGCTCGCCCTGTCCCATAAGGGCCGCCGCGCCGGCGGCCATGGCCAGGGCCGGGGTGTTGTTCTCCCGGCTCAGATGCGCCAGCACCACCTGCCGCGTCCCCTGCTCCACCGCCGTGCGGGCGAAGGCGGCGGCCGTCTCATTGGAGAGATGGCCCAGCTCGCTCAAAATGCGCCGCTTCAGGGGATAGGGATAGGGGCCGCTGCGCAGCATCTCCACGTCGTGATTGGACTCCAGCAGCAGTGTGTCCACCCCCGGCAGCAGCGCCGCGGCCTCCTCCGGGATGACGCCGGTGTCCGTCAGCGCGCCGAAGGAGAAGCCCGGGCCGTCTATGCGGAAGTCCACGCTTCCCGGCGCGTCGTGGGAGGTAGGGAAGCTCTGCACCAGCGTCTCGCCCAGGGCGAAAGCGTCCCCCGCGGCGAAGCAGCGCAGGCGCGGCAGTACCGCCGGGATCTGCTTAGCCAGCGTCTCCGCCGTGGGAAGGCTGGCGTAGATGGGAACGGCGTACCGCCCCGCAAAGGTGGCGAGGCCCCCGATATGGTCGCTGTGGCTGTGGGTGATGAGGACGGCGGAGAGCTGCTCCGGCGCAAGGCCCAGGGCAGCCAGGCCCTTTTTGATGCGCATGCAGGAGATCCCCGCATCCAGCAGGATATGCGTATCGCCGCCGCTGCATACCAGCGCGTTGCCGGAGGAACCGCTGGCAAGTGAACAGATAAAAGCCAAATTGATGTACCTCGTTTGCCCCGTGGGGCGGGATCCGCGGACCCTCCAAAGGCGGGACATGCCCGCCGGAAGGTCCCGCGCAGCAAAATCCGCCGCAAGCTACGCCGACCTGGGCCGTCGTCCCTCGCAGCGGACGAATGGGATCGTCAGCCGATCTGCTGTTCGGCCTGCTCCTCCGCCGTGAGCTCCACGGAGCGGATGTCGGCGCCGATGCGGCGCAGCTTTTCCACCAGATGCTCATAGCCGCGCTCGATATACTGTACGCTGGTGATCTCGCTGGTGCCCTCCGCCGCCAGGGCGGCGATGACCATGGCCGCGCCGGCCCGCAGGTCAAAGGCCTGCACGGAGGCGGCGGTGAGATGGCCCACGCCCTCCACGATGGCGGTGCGGCCCTCCACGCGGATGCGTGCGCCCATGCGGTTCAGCTCGCCTACATAGCGGTAGCGGTTGTCCCAGACCCCCTCCGTGACGATGCTGGTGCCCTCCGCCAGGGCCAGACCCACGGTGATCTGGGGCTGCATGTCCGTGGGGAAGCCGGGATAGGGCATGGTCTTGACGTTGGTGCGGCGGAGGGGACCGGTGCGGCGCACCAGGAGGGTGTCCTCCTTCTCCTCCACCTCCACGCCCATTTCCAGCAGCTTCGCGGTGATGCAGTCCATGTGCTTGGGGATGATGTTGCGGATGAGGACCTGCCCGCCCGCCGCGGCCACGGCGGCCATGTACGTCCCCGCCTCGATCTGGTCGGGGATGATGGTGTAGCTGCCGCCGCTGAGCCTTTCGCAGCCGCGGATGCGGATGGTGTCCGTGCCGGCGCCCTTGATCTCAGCGCCCATGGAGTTGAGGAAGTTCGCCAGGTCCACGATATGGGGCTCCTTGGCGGCGTTTTCAATGGTGGTCATCCCGTCCGCCAGGACGGCGGCCATCATGATGTTCATGGTGGCGCCCACGGAGACCACGTCCAGATAGATGGACGCGCCCTTCATGCGCCCGCCCCTGGCCCTGGCGCAGATGGGGTCCCCCGTCTCCACCTCCGCGCCCATGGCGCAGAAGCCCTTCAGGTGCTGGTCGATGGGGCGCACGCCGCCGAAGTTGCAGCCGCCGGGCATGGAGACCTCCGCCTGGCCGAAACGGCCAAGCAGAGCGCCGATGAGGTAGTACGAGGCGCGGATCTTGTGGGCCAGCTCCTGGGAGACCCGGGTGGTATGGATATGGCGGCAGTCCAGCTCCACCGTGTGGCGGTTGATCTGCCGGACACGGGCGCCCAGCTCGTCCAATATACGGAGAAGCGACGTCACGTCGCTGATCTGCGGGATATTCTCAATGCGGCAGACGCCGTCCACCAGCAGCGCGGCGGGGAGGATCGCCACGGCGGCGTTCTTCGCGCCGCTGATCTCCACTTCGCCAAAGAGCGGCTTGCCGCCGTTGATCACATATTTATTCAATGAGCCACCTTCTTTTTTCCTATTCAAGCATATCAGTAAAACCACACTGGGCAGTTTGCCCGCCGTGGGTCGGTTCCATGCGGAACGGCGCGCGGAAACGGTCCAGGGGTACATTTCCACACATACCTTACGTTATTATAACAGAAAATTTCGCAAAAGCAACGTATGCTTGCAAAAAACAAAAAGAAAACGCACCCCGGCGGCGCCGGTCAGGAGCGGTCGGGGCGCAGGGGCGCGATGGCGCCGGTGATGCAGTTGACATAATAGTAGGAAGCGTCCGTGGCGATGAGCCAGGCGGGGGTAAGGGTGGACTGGAACAGCGTCTCCGTGCTGAGCTGCCACGCCGCCTCCACCTGCTGCACGCTGCCGCAGATCACGCCGTTTTCCCGGCAGTAGGAGAGAAACGCGGTGAGAGCGTCCGCGGCGGAATAGTCGCAGAGGGGCTCCTCCTCCTGGGCGGAGTAGACATAATACCCGGAGGCGCTCTGCAGCAGGCCGTCCCGGAAGGTCAGGCTCAGCGTGCCGCCGGCCACCGCCTTGCCGGAGAGGAACTGGGTGAGGTACAGGGTGCCGCTGCCGCCGGAGAAGGTATCCCGGTCGGGCAGGGAATAGCCAAATTCTTCCAGCATGGATACGCACGCCTCCTCCGTCTGGAAGGGCTGGTCCACCGTCAGCTCGAAAGCGCCGTTGCGGCGGAAGCGCAGGCTGCCCGCCGAGGAGGTGTACAGCGTGGCGGAGCCGGACTCCCGGGCGGAGACGCTGCCGAGAAAGCCCTGGGCCAGGGCCTGCTCCTGCTCGGCGCTGCGGCCCACAGAGGCGGAGGGGCGGCTCCCGCCCTCGGGCAGGCGGTCCAGGGAGAGCTCGACGCCGCTGGATTCATAGAGGGAGCCGAGCTGCTGCAGCAGACGCTTTTCCGCGCCCCGCTCCTGCAGGGCCTCCCGCCCCAGCAGACCCAGCAGCGCCAGGTTCACCAGCGCCAGGATGATAATGATGATCTTTTTCAGCTGATAGGTTTCCATAGGCGCTCCTTTCCGCGGCGTGGGCGGCTCAGCGCATGAGCCAGGAGACGGAGGCGCTTTCGCCGCCGCCGTCCACATAACTCAGCGCCAGCTCCATCCCCTCGTAGCCGGCCGCGATGGCGGCGGCCTGCCGCAGGGGCAGCAGGAGGGAGGCGCTGTCGGAGACGGCGTAGCTGCGGCAGAGCAGGCTGAGCTGGGTGACGGTGCCGCCGGTGATGTGCAGCTCCGCGGCGGCCCTGCCGTCGCTGGAGGCCAGGGGCAGGCCGTTTGCCATGTAGGAAAAGCTGAGCAGGCAGCTGTTTTCCCCGGCGTCATAGGACACGGAGGAGAGGTACAGCCGCGCCTCTCCCGCGCCATCGCCCAGCAGATGGGAGAGCAGGGCGTAGGCGCCGTCCACCAGCTCGGGGAGCGACGGCTCCGCCTGCCCGGACAGGGAGAAGCCCGCCGGGGCGTAGCTGGCGCTGCCGCTGTAGGTGATGCGCCCGTCGGGGGCGATGCGCAGGCTCCTGGGAGACTCCACCACCACCTCCGTGCCGGAGGCCTCCGTATAGCGGCTGGTGGTGTGGGCGCTGAAGCCGAAGAAGGTCAGCAGCTCGTCAGACTCCAGCAGTTCCTCCCGGGAGCGGGCCGTCAGCACAGCGTACTGGGGCAGCGAGGAGGAAAGGACCGTCAGGGGGTCCAGGGCGGCATACTCCTCCTGCTCAAAGGCAAAGAGGCAGGCCTCACCGCCGAGGCCCTCCGCCGTGGCGGTGAGCTCGGCGGCGGGAAGGGCGGTGGCGCAGCGGAAATACTGCTCCCCGTCGGAATAGTACAGGATCAGCGCTCCCTCCTCCGCCGTCAGCAGCAGGCGGCGCAGGAGCGCGTCGCTCTCCGACGGCAGCCCCAGCCGCTCGGAAAAGAGGGAGAAGGGGATGGCGGAGGGAAAGCTCACATAGACCCCGGGCAGGGCCAGGGCCTGGCGGAACGCCTCGTAGGACGAGGGTTCCGCCGCGGGATACTCGCACAGCGCGTCCTCCAGCAGCCCCTCCACGGCGGTAAAGGCGCTGTCGCCGGTGGAGAGGAACTGGCAGCGGCGGTCGCCGTAAGCGTCAAAGACCGCCAGGGTCACGGGCCAGTCCAGCTCCTGCAGCCGGGAGAGGCCGGGAGAGGCGCTCTCGGCACCGGAGGAGGAGAAGGAGGGCGAGGGGAGCTTCAGCTCCAGCGGTCCCGTCTGGGACAGCAGGAACAGGTACAGCGCCGAAAGGCTCAGCGCCAGGATCAGAACGTTCTGCAGGCGATCCCTGCGTTTGCGTTTTTGCTTGTCCAAGGGATCACCTCCCAAAGCAGGCTCAGCCCTGCCGCGGCTGGACGATGGGCAGGGTCAGGCGGACGGTGGTGCCGGGGCCGTCCTTCGGCACCACGCAGAGCTTCCCGTTGTGTCTCTCCACGATCTCTCTGGCGATGGAGAGGCCCAGGCCCGTGCCGCCGGATTCCCGGCTGCGGGCCTTGTCCACCCGGTAGAAGCGGTCGAAGACGCGCTCCCGGTCGGCCTCGGGGATGCCGATGCCGGTGTCGGAGACGTCCAGGTAGATGTGATCGCTGTCGGAGCGGGCGGCGACTGTGATCTCGCCGCCGTCCGGCGTATACTTGATGGCGTTGCCGAGGACGTTCATCATGACCTGCTCCAGCCGGCCGCGGTCGCCGGTGACCAGGGGCAGCTCCTCGCAGGAGACGGTGAGGGTGTGGCGGTGCTGCCGGGCGGCCAGCTCCACCGCCCGGACCACGCTGTTGATGGCGGCGTTGAAGTCGAAGCGGGCCATGTTCATCTCCGTCCGCCCGGAATCCAGGCGCGAGAGGGTCAGCAGGTCCTGCACGATATGGGTCATGCGGTCGGACTCGCTGATGATGACGTCCAGGAAGCTGCAGGCCATGTCCCGGGGAATATCCTCGCTGTCCCGCAGGGTCTCGGCGTAGCTGCGCACGTTGGTCAGGGGGGTGCGCAGCTCGTGGGAGACGTTGGCCACGAACTCCTTGCGCCGCTCCTCGTTGCGGTGCTGCTCCGTCACGTCGTGGAGCACCACCATCACGCCGCCGTCGTCGTCGCCGGAGAAGGGAGCCAGGTACAGCTCCAGCGTCCGCTCGCCCACGGTGAGCTGGCCCTCGGCAAAGTTGGGCCGCTGGAGGGAGAGCATCTGGTCAAAGGGGTAGACGCCGCCGAAAAGGGCGCTGTAGTCGCAGCCCTCGGTGGAGCGGCCCAGCATCTGCCCGGCGGCGGGGTTGCAGTGGATGATGGCCCCGGCGTGGTCAAAGGCCACCACGCCGTCGGTCATGTGGAGGAAGAGGGTGTCCAGCTTGTTGCGCTCGCTCTCCACCTCCTGCAGGGTGTCCCGCAGCTGGGTGGCCATGTCGTTGAAGGTGGCGGTGAGGACGCCGATCTCGTCCTTGGAGTCCACGTCGATCTTGTGGGAGAAGTCCCCCTCGGCCACCTCCTCGGCCCCCTCGGTGAGCCGCTGGATGGGGGTGACCATGGTCTTGGACAGCAGGAAGGAGAGAAGCACCGAGATGGCGATGCCGAAGGCCAGAGCCTCCAAAATGAGGGGGAGAAGCTGGCTGGTCAGGCTCTGG
>JBJDYT010000038.1:0-5385 GCA_051867635.1 Oscillospiraceae bacterium | reverse complement strand
ATGCTGGCCGCCGCCCTGGAGGTCAACTACTGGTGCTATGAAAAGGCCACCTATCTCCCGGCGGACGACCGCACCATCGCGCCGCTGGGCATCTGCCGCCGGACGCGCGAACGCTGCGGGGAGGAATCCACGCTCCTCACAGCGGCGCTGCGCGCCGTCAGCATTCCCGCACGGCAGTGCTACGCCCCTTTCTGGGCGCACTGCGACGACAACCACGCCTGGGTGGAATTCTGGGCGGAGGGGCAGTGGCACTATATGGGGGCCTGCGAGCCGGAGATCGTGCCTGACACGGGCTGGTTCACCTCCGCCGCCTCCCGGGCCATGCTGGTGCGGAGCTTTGCGCCCGATTTTGCCGAGAAAAGCGGTCTGGAACTGGTGAATACGACTTCGCTGTATGCGGATACGGCCGCGCTGCGGGTGCGGCTGACGATGGCCGGGAAGCCCTGCGGCGGCGTGCGGGTCCGCTTTCAGCTGGTCAACGACTGCCAGCTGCAGACGCTCTGTGAAGCGGAGACGGACCGGGACGGACGCGCCTGGCTGGAGACCGGCCTTGGCTCGCTTGTGGTTTCCGCGTTTTTCTGCGGGCGGCTGGTAGAAAAGGCCGTCGACGTCCGGGACACCCGGGAAGCGGCCCTCCGCTGGGAGGAGGGCTTCGATCCGCTGCGGGAGGAGCGGATGGACGCTTGGGAGCTTGTGCCGCCAAAAGAGCGCATCCCGGAGATGCCCGCAGAAAACATGGCCCATCAGGCGCAGCTCCGCCATTGCGAGGCGGTCCGCTCGGCGTATGAGGACGGCTTCCCCCGGGAGGGGGGGAGATGGCTCCGTCTGGTCAGAGGGAACCACGCGGAGATCGCGCGCTTTCTGGACCTGCCGGCGTACGCGCGGGAGGACAAGGAGCTGCTGCTCTCTACGCTCGCTGAGAAGGATCTCGCCGATGTATCCTGCGAAACGCTGGAGAGCTTTCTTTCCGCCGCGCTGCTCTGGAAGGAAGCCTGGCCCGCGGACATTTGGCGGGACCAGATCCTGGCGCCCCGGGTGGAGTATGAAATGCTGCTGCCCATCCGTCAGGAACTGGCGGCACGTTTGTCCGGAGAGGGCCTGCGGTCGGGGCAGGAGGTGCTTGCCTGGATGGAAACACACCTTCGCCCCATAGCCGAATACGGCCCGGCCGGCCGGCGGGGAAGCGCGGCGGGCTACCTCCGCCACGGCGTCTGCCCCAAAGCCGAATGGAATATCATGGCGGTGCAGCTCTGCCGCGCTCTGGGCATTCCTGCCCGTCTCTGCCCGGCCACCGGAGATTTTCTGGCGGCGGGAGTGTCAGAGCCACCCGAAGTCCGGCTGACGCTGCGCACAGAGGAGCCAGCCCTGCGTTACAAGGAGCATTTCACCCTGGCGCGGTGGGAGGGAGACGCCTACCGGTGCTTGCAGCTGGACGGTTTTTCTGTCTCTGACCGTACGGCGCTGTCCCTGCGCCCGGGAGCCTACAGCCTCATCACCTCCCGGCGGCAGATCGACGGCACCGCCAGCGCCCGGGCGGTGCGGTTTCTTCTCACGGAAGACCGGAGCATATCCCTGACCCTGGCCCCGGACCGGACGGTGGAAAAGCTGCGCTCGGTGCAGCTCCCGGCGGCGGAAGGGCTGTCTCTCCCGCAGGGGAAGGCCGCGCTGCTGCTCTTCCTGCAGCCCGGCGCGGAGCCCACGGAGCACCTGCTCCAGGAGATCCTGGCGCTTTGCGAGGACTATAAGCGCGGCGCTTGGCCGCTGCGGTTCCTGCTTTCCCGCCCGGAGGAAAGGGAGAACGACACCCTGCGCCGGGTGCTGGCCGCGCTGCCGGAGAGCGAGTGCTCTCTGTATCAAAACGACTGGCGCTTCGCCGTCCAGCGGGCCATGGGCCTGGGGGACAGCCGGCTGCCGCTGGCGGTGGTGCTGGACAAGAACGGGCGTGGCGTCTACGCCTCGGCGAACTATGTCATCCGCTCCGCCCACACGCTGCTGCGCATTTTGAAAATGCTCTGAGCCCCGGAGCCTTGGGTCCATTTTGACCCCTCTGTACCTATATCGGTCAGCAGGCCCTTCAGCTCGGGGTAGGGCATGGAGTAGCGCTGGGAGAGGTAGCGCAGGGAAGCGCCCAGCTCGCCGTCCGGGCCCCCGTACTGGGAAATGATAATGCTGGCCAGCCTGGGATTGGTGTTCTTGATCCGCACAGGATACTGCAGCTTCTTCTCATAGACGAACATTCAGCGCACGCTCCCTTCAAAATCCCAGGGCCAGGGGTCCTTGAGCCATTCATAGCTGCCCTCCGTGATATCGGTCTGCAGCAGGGGACCGAAGCGCTTCTGGTACTTCTCCCGGCCCTCTTTCGCCATGCGGATATAGGTCCAGTAGAGATCCAGAACCTCCTTGTCGTCTGGATGTGTAGTCAGATAGAGCCCCAGCTCATCCACGGCGAAGTCCAGCGCCATCAGCTCCGCCAGCTCGGGCCGCGCGGCGGGCATCCGCGCCCGGACCGCTCTTTTGAAGGGCAGGTTCAGCCCGGGGAAGAGCGTCCCCTCCGACAGAGCCTCCTGCCGCTCATACCGCTCGGGGTCGTTGCCCTGGATGGGGACATATGGGAAAGCCAGCGGCGCGCATCTTCCGGGCAGTTCGCCCTCCATGACGCTGCAGCCTGGCTTGTTATTTACGTCATTCTGCAAGTCTGATTCCTCCTTGCCTGGTTTTGTGCAGAGCTCTGCACAGTGCATCCTATGCGGCGGAAGGCCGCAGCGCGACCGCAGGGGAGGGACTGGGCCGCGACAGGGGGGACTATTTTTTCCGCCGGATGGGAAAAGAAATGTACTTTCCGGAGCGATCGTGCTATACTGTGGGCAAAGGGCGTATCCCATGCGTCCCATATTAATAAACAAATGAAGAGGGAATACAGAGATGGAATATGTGATTTTGGGCCGTACTGGACTGAAGATCTCCCGCTTGGGCTTTGGCGGTATCCCCATTCAGCGGACCGACGCCGCCGGGGCGCGGGAGCTGCTGGAGGCGGTACGCGCCGCCGGCATCAACTATATCGACACCGCACGGGGCTACACTGTCAGCGAGGAGCTGATCGGTCAGGCCATCGAGGGCCACCGGGACGAATTCGTCCTCGCCACCAAGTCCATGGCGAGGGACAAGGCGGGCATGGCCCGGGATGTGGACATCAGCCTGAAGAACCTTCGGACGGACTATATCGACCTCTATCAGCTCCATAACTGCCCGCCGGAGCTGCTGGATCAGGTCTGCGCCCCCGGCGGCGCGCTGGAGGCGCTGCAGGAGGCCAAAGCCGCGGGAAAGATCGGCCACATCGGCCTCACCGCTCACTCTCTGGAAACCTTCCGCCGGGCCCTGGAGCTGGACTGGGTGGAGACCGTCATGTTCCCCTACAACATCGTGGAAAGCCAGGGCGAGGAACTGATGGCCCGGGCGAAGGAGAAAAACATCGGCTTTATCGACATGAAGCCCATGGCGGGCGGCGCCATCGAGGATCCGGAGCTGGCCCTGCGCTATATCTGCGCCAACCCCAATGTGACCGTGGCGATCCCCGGCATGTACAGCCTGGCCGAGGTGGCGCAGAACGTCGCCGCCGCGGAGAACACCGCGCCCTTCACCGAAGAGGAGAAGGCGAAGATCGAGCAGATCCGCCAGTCTCTCGGGACCAACTTCTGCCGCCGCTGCAACTACTGCGCGCCCTGCACCGTGGGCATCAGCATCCCCAACGCCTTCGTGTTTCACGGCTATCTCAGCCGCTACGGGCTGGAGGACTGGGCCAGGGACCGCTACGGCGCCATGGCCGCCAAGGCCGGGGACTGTGTGGAGTGCGGTCTCTGCGAGACGCGCTGCCCCTATCAGCTCCCCATCCGCAGCATGCTGAAAAAGGTGGCGGAGGACTTCGGGGCGTAACGTCCCGCCCCTTTCCCGCATAGGGGAGGGTGGGGCGCGCATAAGATCATGGGGAGGTGAGTGGCTTGATCCTTCTCATGAGAAAGCGGAAACTGCTCTCCGGCGCCGCTGCTATCGCCGTGCTGCTGGCACTCTGTATGGCGCTGCGCCTGCGGCAGAGCGCGGAGGCCTTCCTCCCGGAGGCCGGCCAGGCGGCCGTTGTCATCGATCCCGGCCACGGCGGGGAGGACGGGGGCGCCGTCGCGGCGGACGGGACGGTGGAGAGCGGCATCAATCTGGAAATAGCGCTGCAGCTGCGGGAGCTGTTCCGTTTCTGTGGCGAGGAGCCTCTGATGACCCGGGAGACGGATATCTCCATCCATTCGGACGGGGCGGAGACCCTGCGGGAGAAAAAGGTGTCGGACCTGAAAAACCGGGTGGCCCTGGTAAACGCGGAGCCGGGGGCTGTTTTGATCAGCATCCACCAGAACAGCCTCCCGGTCGCGCCCTCTGTCCACGGCGCGCAGGTATTTTATAATCCCGTCTCAGGCGCTGCGGACTACGCCGCGGCGGTGCAGGAGGCGCTGAACGCGGCGGTCAACACCGAGCGCCCCAAAACGGAGAAGGCTATTGACTCCACCATCTATCTCATGCAGCATGTGGAGGTCCCGGCGATTTTGGTGGAGTGCGGCTTCCTCTCCAACGCGAAGGAGACGGCCGCCCTGCAGACGGAGGCGTACCAGACCCGTCTGGCCCTGGCCATCCTCTGCGGCTATTACAATACGGAGGGACCTGTCACATGAAGGAAAAAACGCTCTTCTTCTGTACGGAGTGCGGCAACGAGACGCCCAAGTGGGTGGGAAAGTGTCCCGCCTGCGGCGCGTGGAACACGGTGGTAGAGCAGCGCGCGCCCAAAAAAGAGGGGAAGAAGGGGGGCCTGCGCACCCTTTCCGCGCCCAAGGCCCGCCCTGTCACCGACCTGGAAACGGCGGAGGAGATCCGCTTTTGCACCGGCATGGGGGAGCTGGACCGGGTGCTGGGCGGCGGCGTCGTCAGCGGCTCGCTGGTCCTCATCGGCGGCGCGCCGGGCATCGGCAAGTCCACTCTCATGCTGCAGATCTGCCGGGAGCTTTGCTCGGAGCGGAAGGTGCTGTATGTATCGGGCGAGGAGTCGGAGCATCAGCTGAAGCTCCGGGCCAAACGGCTCAACGCCGCCAGCGAGCGTCTCTTCGTCCTCTCCGAGACCCGGCTCGGGGATGTGCTGGACTGCGTCAGCGACGAGCAGCCGGACGTTCTCATCATCGACTCCATCCAGACGCTGTATAACGACGCGCTGGATTCCCCCGCCGGCAGCATCAGTCAGGTGAAGGACTGCACCATGACCCTCATGCAGATCGCCAAGGGCATGGGCGTCACAGTGTTCGTCATCGGCCATGTGAACAAGGAGGGCTCCATCGCCGGCCCCAAGGTGCTGGA
>JBJDYT010000037.1:0-24643 GCA_051867635.1 Oscillospiraceae bacterium | reverse complement strand
CCGCCCTGGGCGTGTACCTGCCCCTGATCACCACCAACTGCGCGGTGCTGGGCGTGGCCCTGCTGAACGCGCAGAACAACTACAACTTCATCGAGTCCGTGGTCTACGGCATCACCGGCGGCCTGGGCTTCCTGCTGGCGATCTTCCTCTTCGCCGCAGTGCGCGAGAGCCTGGAGTTTGCCGAGACCCCCAAGTGCTTCGAAGGCTTCCCCATCGCCCTCATCACCGCCGGCCTGATGGCCCTGGCCTTCATGGGCTTCAGCGGCATGGTCGTGTGGCAGTAAGGAGGAAACGCTATGAATGTGATGAATATTGTTTACGCGGTGCTGGTCCTGGGCGGCCTGGCCGCGGTGTTCGGCATCATTCTTGCCGTGGCGGCCAAGGTGTTTGAGGTGAAGGTGGACGAACGCCTGCCCAAGATCCAGGAGTGCCTGGCCGGCGCCAACTGCGGCGGCTGCGGCTATCCCGGCTGCGCCGGCTGCGCCGAAGCCATCCTGGCGGGGAAGGCTCCCGTCAGCGCTTGCGCTCCCGCCGGCGCGGAGGCCGCGGCGAAGATCGCCGCCATCATGGGCATGGAGGCCCCCAGCGGCGAGAAGAAGGTGGCCCACGTCATCTGCAACGGCGGCGAGGCTGCCGTGAAGAAGTACGAGTACCGCGGCGTGCAGGACTGCACCGGCGCGCTGAAGGTGGGCGCCGGCCCCCTGGAGTGCGGCTTCGGCTGCCTGGGCCTGGGCAACTGCGTGCGCGCGTGCAAGTTCGACGCCATCCACATCAATGACAAGGGCGTGGCGGAAGTCGATCCCGCCAAGTGCACCAACTGCGGCGCCTGCCGCAGCGCCTGCCCCCGCCACATCATCGTGGAGGTCCCCGCTTCCCGCAAGGTGCATGTGAACTGCGCCAACAAGGACAAGGGCCCCGTGGCCATGAAGGTCTGCAAGAACTCCTGCATCGGCTGCGGTATGTGCGCGAAGAACTGCAAGTTTGACGCCATCCATGTGGTGGACGGCGTGGCGGTCATCGATTATGACAAGTGCAAGGGCTGCAAGATCTGCACCAAGGTCTGCCCGCGCGACGCCATCGAGCCCATCGCCACTGCGGAGGAGAAGGAAAAGTTCAAGGCCGTGCTGAAGGCCCAGGCCGAAAAGGCCAAGGCCGCGGCGGAGGCTGCCAAGGCTGCGGAAGCCGCCAAGGCGGAATAAGGAAACCGGATCCGGGACCGGGCCGGCGCGGCAGCGCCGGCCCGGTTTTTTGCCGAAAGCGCCGGTTAATTTCCAATTTAACAAAGAAAATGGGCATTTTCGGTTGCAATTTCCGAAAGAGGCCTTATAATGAAACCAAGTTTCATGGCAGAGTAGGAAGGCGCGTGTTGGCAAATTGCCTAAGTGTCGGCGAGACGGGGAGTTGCTCACCGAACGAAAGACCGCAAGGTTTGCAGTGCGTTTTCCGCATCCCGCTGCCGCATACCGAGAAGAGAACCTTCCCTCTGTGCGGCTTTACAGGGACCGGGAGCTGCGCCGTCAAAACGGCGCGGCCGGTCTGCGCTGCCAAAACGCAGAGAGAGGGGTTTTTTATGTCCAAATGGGAACGGGGCCGCCGCTGGGCGGCCGCGGCCGGCGCCGCGGCGCTGGTCCTTGTGAACCTGCTGGCGTGGAGCCGGGCCGACCGGGCGCAGCTCCTCATCATCGACGTGGTGGCGGTCTCGCTGCTGGCGCTGCTGTGCTTCGCCAGGCGCTGGAACGGCGGGGCCAGGACGCTGGTGGCCCTGGCGTTCCTCTGCGCCCTCAGCGTGGTGCTGAGCCGCATCCTCGCCATCAACACCCACAGCGTCCGGGTGGGCCTCGGCAACGTGCCCATTATTCTGGCGGGACTGCTGTACGGGCCGCTGGCCGGGGCGCTGGTGGGCTTCGCCGCGGACCTGGTGGGCGCGCTGGCCCTGTCCTCCTTCGGCTATATGCCGCTGCTCGCCATCTCGCCCATCCTGGTGGGCGGGCTGCCGGGGCTGCTGAAGCCGCTGCTGCTGCGCAAGGGCGTGACGCCCCTGCGCCTGGGGATCATCTGCTTCGGCACGGCCGTGGTGGCCTCCATCGGCTGGACGTCCTACTGCGTTTTCCTGCTGTACGGCACGCCGCTGAAAGAGCTGCTGGCCGTCCGCACGCCGCTGTATCTCGCCATGGCGCTGGCGGACACGGCGGTGATCTGGCTGCTGGTCCGCAGCGGCGCCTTCAAAAGCAGGGGCCTTGTGGCCGTGAGGAAGACCGCCGGCGCGGCCCAGAGCGCGCCGGAGAAGGGAGACGGGGAAGTATGACATACGCTGAAGCGCTTGACTATATCCACAGCGTACAGTGGCTGGGCAGCAAGCCGGGCCTCTCCCGCACGCGGGAGCTGCTGCGCCGGCTGGGGAACCCGGAGCAGGAACTGAAATTCGTCCACGTGGCGGGGACCAACGGCAAGGGCTCCACCTGCGCCTGCATCGCCTCGGTGCTCCGGCACGCGGGGTACCGGGTGGGGCTGAACATCTCCCCCTACATCCTCCGCTTCAACGAGCGCATTCAGATCGACGGCCGGGAGATCCCGGACGGGGAGCTGGCGGCCCTGGTGGAGGAGCTTCGTCCCATCGCGGAGAGCATGGCGGAGCACCCCACAGAGTTTGAGCTGATCACGGCGCTGGCGCTGCTGTATTTCCGCCGCCAGGGCTGCGACATCGTGGTGCTGGAGGTGGGCCTCGGCGGCGAGATGGACTCCACCAACGTCATCCCCTGTCCGGAAGTGGCGGTCATCACCGCCATGGGCATGGACCACATGCAGGTGCTGGGCTCCACCCTGGGGGAGATCGCCGGGGCCAAAGCCGGCATCATCAAGGACGGCGGCACGGTGGTGAGCTACGGCGGCGCGCCGGAGGCGGACGCGGTGTTCCGTGCGCGCTGCCGGGAGAAGGACGCGAAGCTCATCGAGGCGGACTTTTCCCGCATCGCCCCCGTCCGCTTCGATCTTGCCGAGAGCGTCTTCACCTGCGCGCCCTACGGTGAGCTGCGCCTGCCCCTCATGGGGCCGTACCAGCTCCGCAACGCCTGCGTGGCGGTGACGGCGCTGGAGGCGCTGCGGGAAAAGGGCTGGCGCATTTCCGACGGCGATATCCGCGCCGGCCTTGCCGCCGTGCGCTGGCCGGGGCGCTTTGAACTGCTGTGCCGCGAGCCGGTGTTTTTGCTGGACGGCGCCCACAACCCCCACGGCATGGCCGCCACGGCGGAGAGCCTGCGCTGCTATTTTCCCCAGGGCGGCATCCACTTCCTGGTGGGCGTCATGGCGGACAAGGACGTGGCCTCCATGGCGGAGCTGCTGGCTCCCCTGGCGGCGGATTTCACCGCCGTGCGGCCGGACAACGCCCGGGCCATGGCGGCGGAGGAACTCTCCGCCCTGCTCTCCCGCTTCGGGGCGGACGCCCGGGCGGAGGACTCGGTGGAGGCGGGCGTGGCGCGGGTGCTGGCGCTGGCGGGGAAGGACGGCGTGGCCTGCGCGCTGGGGTCGCTGTACTTCTCCGGCGACGTGCGCCGCGCGGTGGCGAAGCTGAAAAACTGAACTCCCGCGGGAGCCCTTTTTCGGAAGGGCTCCCGCTTTGTTTTGGGCGGGCCTTCGCCCGTTTAATGTTCACAAATTATTTATTTTCCATCGCTTGACATTCCTACGGCCCCGTGGTACACTCCGTTTAGCACTCGGGGAAAAGGAGTGCTAAACCCTGCGATACAGCCGCTGCGGCGGCTTTGGTGGAAGGATGGCTATGGAACTGACGGCCCGGAAAAAGCAAATACTGAAGGTCGTGGTGGAGCATTACATCGACACCGCCGAGCCGGTGGGGTCCAAGACCATCGCCGAGCAGATGGAGGGGAGGATCTCCTCCGCCACCATCCGCAACGAGCTGGCGGACCTGGTGGAGATGGGCTATCTGGAGCAGCCCCACACCTCCGCCGGGCGCATCCCCTCCCCCAAGGGCTACCGCCTGTACGTCAACGAGCTGATGGAGCAGCACTCCCTCAGCCTCGCGGAGACGGAGAAGATCAACGAAGCGCTGCACATCAAGATGGCGGAGCTGGACGACGTCATTTCCCAGGCGGGCCAGATCATGTCGTTTCTGGTGCAGTACCCCACCTACATGATGGCGGGGGGCAAGGGCGTGGCGACGCTGCAGCGGGCGGAGCTGCTGTATGTGGACGAAAACAGCGTCATCGTCGTGCTGATGATGGACGACAGCCGCGTCAAGAGTAAGCTTTTGAAAAGCGACCTGCCCGTGCGGCGGGAGTGGCTGGAGGAGCTGAAGACCCTGTTCTGCGACCACTTCACCGGCGTCGCGGCGGAGGAGCTGGGCCAGCGCCTCATGGCGCTGTCCGGGCAGGTGCCGCCGGAGCAGTTCCTGCTGCTCAGCGCCGTGGTGGATTACGCCGCGGAGGTGCTGGAGGAGGCGGGCAAGCAGGAGGTCGTCACCGCCGGGACGAACCAGATCCTGAAGCTGCCGGAGTACCGGGACGTGGAGAAGGCCCATGAGCTGATGAGCTTTCTGGACAACAAGCAGAACCTGCCGGTTCCCTCCACGGACAGCCCGGTGCAGATCCTCATCGGACCGGAAAACGTGGACGAAGCGCTGCGGGACAGCAGCGTGGTCATAGCCAGCTACGACATCGGAGATAATATGCGAGGGCTCATCGGCGTGGTGGGCCCCACGCGGATGGATTACGCGTCCGTGGCCGCCCGGCTGAGCTATTTTGCCGAGGGCCTGACAAAAATGTTCGGCAAGAACGAGCTGCCTGCAAAGAAGGAGACAAGTGATGAGTAACGATACCAACCGCCCGCCGGAGAGCGAGCAGGAGAATCCCCCCGTGACCCCCGCCGAAGAGGCCGCGCCCCAGGAAACGGAGGCCGCCGCGGAAACGGCCGGGAAGCAGGAGGACGCCGGGACCCCCGGGGAAAAGAAGGCGGAGAAAAAGAAACAGGAAGAGACCTTCACCCTGACCAAGGCGCAGATGGAGAAGCTGGAGGCCGTGGCCAAGGAGCTGGAGAAGCAGAAGGAGCAGTTCCTCCGGCTGGCCGCGGAGTACGACAACTACCGCAAGCGCACCGTCAAGGAGAAGGAGAGCATATACAACAACGCCAAGACGGACACTATCACCGCCATGCTGCCGGTGTACGACAACCTGGAGCGGGGCATCGCGGGCCTGGAGGAGGGGGACCCCCACCGGCAGGGCATCGAGATGATCCTCAAGCAGTTTAAGGAAAGCCTCACGCGCCTGGGCGTCAGCGAGATGGACTGTCTCGGCCAGCCCTTCGATCCGGAGCGGATGAACGCCGTGATGCACGTGGAGGACGAAAGCGCCGGGGAAAACACGGTGGTGGAGATCTTCCAGAAGGGCTTCACGCTGGGCGGCAAGGTGCTCCGCGTCGCTGTGGTGAAGGTGGCGAACTGAACGCCGCCGTCCCGGTACTCAGTCAGTCAATAAGTAAACTTATCTATATATAGGAGGACAAATGTATGTCTAAAGTTATCGGTATCGATCTCGGCACCACCAATTCCTGCGTGGCGGTCATGGAGGGCGGCGAGGCCGTCGTCATCGCCAACGCGGAAGGCAACCGCACCACCCCCTCTGTGGTGGCATTTTCCAAGACGGGCGAGCGTATGGTAGGCCAGGTGGCGAAGCGCCAGGCCATCACCAATCCCGACCGCACCATCTCCTCCATCAAGCGCGAGATGGGCAGCGACTATAAAGTGAACATCGACGGCAAGAAGTACACCCCGCAGGAGATCAGCGCCATGATCCTGCAGAAGCTGAAGGCGGACGCCGAGGCCTATCTGGGCTCCCCCGTCACCGAGGCGGTCATCACCGTCCCCGCGTACTTCACCGATTCCCAGCGCCAGGCCACCAAGGACGCGGGCAAGATCGCGGGCCTGGACGTCAAGCGCATCATCAACGAGCCCACCGCGGCGGCTCTCGCCTACGGTGTGGATAAGGAGCAGAGCCAGAAGATCATGGTCTACGACCTGGGCGGCGGCACCTTCGATGTGTCCATCCTGGACATCGACGACGGCGTCATCGAGGTCCTGGCCACCGCCGGCAACAACCGCCTGGGCGGCGACGACTTCGACGAGTGCATCATGAAGTGGCTCATCGCGGAATTCAAGCGCACCGACGGTATCGACCTCTCCGGCGACAAGGTGGCCATGCAGCGTCTGAAGGAAGCGGCGGAGAAGGCCAAGATCGAGCTCTCCGGCGTCACCTCCTCCAACATCAACCTGCCCTATATCACCGCCGACGCCACCGGTCCCAAGCACCTGGACGTGACCCTGACGCGGGCGAAGTTCAACGAGCTCACCGCGCACCTGGTGGACGCCACCATGGGCCCCGTGCGCCAGGCCATGAGCGACGCGGGCCTGAAGCCGGCGGATCTGGCCAAGGTGCTGATGGTGGGCGGCTCCAGCCGTATCCCCGCCGTGGTGGACGCGGTGAAGAAGTTCACCGGCAGCGACCCCTTCAAGGGCATCAACCCCGACGAGTGCGTGGCCATGGGCGCGGCGCTGCAGGCGGGCGTCCTCACCGGCGACGTGAAGGGCCTGCTGCTGCTGGACGTCACCCCCCTGTCCCTGGGCATCGAGACCATGGGCGGCGTGTGCACCAAGCTGATCGACCGCAACACCACCATCCCCGTGAAGAAGAGCCAGATCTTCTCCACCGCCGCCGACAACCAGACCTCCGTGGAGGTCAACGTGCTGCAGGGCGAGCGTGAGATGGCCGCCGCCAACAAGAGCCTGGGCCGCTTCCACCTGGACGGCATCGCCCCGGCCCGCCGCGGCGTGCCGCAGATCGAGGTCACCTTCGACATCGACGCCAACGGCATCGTGAACGTCTCCGCCAAGGACCTGGGCACCGGCAAGGAGCAGCACATCACCATCACCTCCTCCTCCAATATGAGCAAGGAGGATATCGAGCGGGCCGTGAAGGAAGCGGAGCAGTATGCCGCCGAGGACGCCAGGCTCAAGGACGAGGTGGAGACCCGCAACCAGGCCGACCAGATGGTCTACCAGACCGAAAAGACCCTCAGCGAGATGGGCGACAAGCTCTCCAGCGAGGATAAGGCCAGCGTGCAGAGCGCGGCGGATAAGCTGAAGGAGACTTTGAAGGGCACCGACACCGCCGCCATCAAGGCCGCCACCGAGGAGCTGACCAAGGCCTTCTACGCCGTCAGCGAAAAGCTCTATCAGCAGGCCAACCCCAACGGCGGCCAGGCCGGCCCCGACATGGGCGGCCAGGACGGCGGTCAGAACGGCGGCCAGGACTACTACGACGCCGACTACAAGGTCGTGGACGACGACAACAAGTAAAACATCCCGGCGGGCCGCTTCCTCCCCTTTACGGGGGAGGATCCCCTGCCGCGGGCGGGGGCCGGAAACGGCCCCGGCCAAGCGTTTTTCCCTGCGCGCAAGCGGCAGGGAAAAACTGCTTTGTATCCATCCGGCGGAGGCGCCGGAAAACCGCGGGGCAAAGCGGCTCCGCAGGAGCGGAGAATAGACTATGGCTGAAAAAAGAGACTACTACGAGGTGCTGGGCCTGGAAAAGGGCGCCAGCGCCGAGGAAATCAAAAAAGCATATAAGAAGCTGGCGCGGAAGTACCACCCGGACCTGAACCCCGGCGACAAGACGGCGGAGGAGCGGTTCAAGGAGGTCAACGAGGCCAACGAGATCCTGAGCGATCCGGAGAAGAAGGCCCGGTACGACCAGTTCGGCTTCGCCGGCGTGGACCCGAGCTACGGCGCGGGCCCCGGCGGCCCCGGCGGTTTCAACGGCGGCTTCGACTTCGGCGACCTGGGGGACATTTTCGGCAGCTTCTTCGGCGGCGGCTTCGGCGGCAGCACCAGGAGCAATCCCAACGCCCCCCAGCGGGGCGACAGCATCCGCATCGCCCTGACGCTGACCTTCGAGGAGGCGGCCTTCGGCTGTAAGAAGGCCGTGACGGTGGAGCGCATGGAGAGCTGCGACAGCTGCCGCGGCACCGGCTGCGAGCCTGGGACCACGCCGGAGGTCTGCCCCACCTGCGGCGGCCGCGGCGTGGTGCAGCAGCGCAAGCAGACCCCCATGGGCGTCTTTTCCACCTCCTCCCCCTGCCCCAACTGCGGCGGCAAGGGCAAGATCATCCACAAGCCCTGCCACGTCTGCCACGGCACGGGCAGCGAGCGCAAGCGCAAGACCATTCAGGTGGACGTTCCTGCCGGCATCGACGACGGCCAGACCATCTCCCTCAGGGGACAGGGCCACGCCGGGAAGAACGGCGGCTCCAACGGCGACCTGCTCATCGTCATCACCGTGCGGCCCCATGAGCTGTTCCGCCGGGACGGCACCTCCGTCCTCTGCGAGGCGCCCATCACCTTCGCCCAGGCGGTGCTGGGCGCGGAGCTGGAGATCCCCACCATCGACGGCAAGGTGAAGTACACCCTGCCCGAGGGGACCCGCAGCGGCACCACCTTCCGCCTGAAGGGCAAGGGCATCCCCCTGCTCCACGGCCGGGGCCGGGGCGACCAGTATGTGACGGTGTATATCGAGACCCCGCGGAACCTGACCAAGAACCAGAAAGAAAAGCTGAAGGCTTTCAGCGAGAGCCTGGGAGAGAGCAACTACGACGACCAGAAGGGCTTTTTCCGGAAATTCTGGCGCTGACGCCCGCCGCTGAAAATACAACGAAGGAGAACAGGACATGAAGATCTCAATGGGTTGCGACCACGGCGGCTACGCCATGAAGGAGGCGCTGAAGGCCTATCTCACAGAGCAGGGCCATGAGGTGCAGGATTGCGGCTGCTACAGCACGGAAAGCTGCGACTATCCCGTTTTCGGGGAGGCGGCGGCCCGGGCCGTGGCGTCGGGCGAGTGTGAGATGGGCGTCGTGGTCTGCACCACGGGCATCGGCATCTCCATGGCCGCCAACAAAGTCAGGGGCGTCCGCTGCGCCCACTGCGGCGACGTGCTCTCCGCGGAGATGACCCGCCGGCACAACGACGCCAACGTGCTCGCTATCGGCGCGGGCATGGTGGGCATGAACGTGGCCAGGCGCATGGTGGACGTGTTCCTGTCCACCCCCTTCGAGGGCGGCCGGCATCAGCGCCGGGTGGACCGCCTGATGGAGATCGAGGACCGCTGACCGTCTCCGCGGAAGACAAGGGAAAGGAGGAGGTCCTGTGAAGGGATACCAGAGCTACCGCGGCCGCGTTCCCATGAAGCGGAAGGTGGCGGTGGCGGTCATGATCGTGCTGCTGCTCCTCTGCGGGACCTATCTCGCCCTCAGCGAGTACGCGGAGTTCCAAAGCGAGGGCGGCCATTCCTTCCGCCTGCCCTGGAGCGGCGGAGAGGCCGGCGGCGAAGAGAGCGACGGGCCGGAGGACCCGGAGGTGGACCTGGTGATCGAGGAGCCGGAGGACCCGCTGCAGGAGATGCGGGCGGTGGAGCTTTCCGCGGAGGAGCTGCGTCAGCGCCTGGACGACGACGGCTGGTGGGAGCGCGAGGGCTACAACGCCGTCTGCGTCCGGCTGAAGGAATCCGACGGACTGCTGCGCTATGAGTCCGAAGCGGCCCCGGCGGAGCTGATCGCCGGCGGCGCGCTGCGCCTTGAGGAGCTGCGGCAGCTGCTGGAGAAGGACGTGTACGCCGTGGCCCGCATCTGCTGCTTCCACGACAGCGCCTGCGCGCTCGCGGACATGGCGGGTAAGGGCCTTTGCCAGAGCTCCGGCTACATCTGGTACGACGCGCAGAACACCCACTGGCTGGACCCCGGCAAGGAGGAGGCCCGGGCGTATCTCGTCTCCCTCTGCGCCGAGCTGGCGGAGCTGGGCTTTGACGAGATCGTGCTGGACGAGGCCAGCTATCCAACGGCGGGGAAGCTGTCCAAGAGCAGCCCCGTCTCCGCCGACAAGGCGGCGCAGATCGAGGGCTTCGTCTCGGAGGTGGGCCGGGTCCTGGAGGAGAAGAAGGTCCGCCTGGGCCTGGTGGTGAAGGAGGAGACCCTCCTCGCCGGCGGCGACGAGACGGCGGGCTGGGAACTTTCCCGGCTCCTCACCGGCGTGAACCGGGTCTATGTCCGCGCGGCGGACGGCGACGCGGCGGAGCAGGCCCTGCGGGCGCTCTCCGATACGGCCATGCTGGTGCGCTTCGACGCGGCGGAGGGAAACCGCTGCACGGTGCGGCCGTAAAGATAAAGAAGATATCGATGAAATGAGAAAGAACGGTCCGGGAGGAAGCCCGGGCCGTCTTTTTTTCGCCGGCGGGCCGCCCGGCGGGGGGCGATAGTTTCTTTTTGGGCAACATTGATAAAAAGTAAATGAAATTGACAAACAAGCTTATCTGGGTTATGATAAGGAAAATGGCATATAAGGTATTTTTATGCATAGTATAAGCAGAATGCTAAAACTTTAACATGCCGGGAGCGCCATTCCACCCGCAGGCGGCCCGGCCTGGGACTGGTTGACAATAGCAGGAAATGATTGAAAAAGGCGGTGAAAGCATGCTGGAAGAGAGCATCCGGACGATCCAGGAGACAGAGGCGCGGATGGAGGAGGAAAAGGCCGCCGCCCGCGCCAGCGCTCAGCGAATAGCCCTTGAGGCGGAAAAGGCGGCAGCCGCCGCGGCCGCCGCGGCAGAGGAGACGCTGAAGCAGGAGCGCCAGGCGCTGATGGCCCAGGCGGAGGAGGAAGCCGCGCAGGAGCGCGCGCAGATCCTCGCCGAGGCGGAGGAGCGCTGCCGCGCCCTGAAGGACCTGGCCGCCGCGCGTCAGGCGCAGGCGGTGGAAAGGATTCTGGCGGAGGGAGTGTGAGACATTGTCTATTGTAAAAATGAAGGCGCTGACCCTGCTGGCTCCCTCCCGGGACGTGAAGATGCTGCTGCGGACGCTGCAGCATTTCGGTTGTGTGGAGGTCGGTCCGGCGGAGGAGGACGGCTTTATGCCGCTGGCCTCCCGGGCCGATATGCTCCGGGCCTTTTCCCGGGACGTGGAGGCGGCGTTGGAGATCATGAAGGAGTACGCGCCGCAGAAAAAAAGCTTTTTGGCGCCGCGCCCCACGGTGCCGGAGGAGGACTTCTGGGATAAGACCACCTGGCGGGGCGACGTGCGTTTGGCCAGAGAGGTCAACGGACACGCCCAGACCATCCAGGCCATCATCGCCAAGGAGGCGGAGTTCCGGGCGCGGGACATGAGCCTCGTCCCCTGGCAGGCGTACCCGCTGCCGCTGGATTACCCCGGCACGAAGCAGGTGAAGGTCATCCCCGGCACGCTGCCGGCGAAGACGGAGCTGGAAGCCCTGCGGCAGAGCCTCTGGGAGGAGGCGGACGAGTCGGAGCTGTTCGTGCTCTCGGAGGATAAGGAGCTGAAATACCTGGCTTTGGTGGTGCACGAAAGCCAGGAGAAGGAGGCGGTGGCCGTTTTGCGGAACGCGGGCTTCTCGCTGCCGGTGTGGAAGGACTTCACCGGCACGGTGGCGGAGAACCGCGAGCGGATCCGCAGGGAGCTGGCCGCCATGCAGCGCAAGCGGGAGCAGGAAAAGCAGGCCATCCTCGACAAGAGCGCCTCGGCGCCCCGCCTGGTGCAGCTGCAGGACCGGATCCGGCAGTACCTGGCCCGGGAGGAGGCCACCGAGCGGCTCCGGGCCAAGGGCGCGGTGACGCTTTTGAAGGGCTGGCTCCCCGCCGAGAAGGAGGAGGAGTTCCGGGCCCTCATGGACGGCACGGACTGCGCCTGGGAGCTGCGTGAGCCCACGGAGGAGGAGTATCCCGACGTGCCGGTGTCGCTGAAGAACAACCGGCTGACCCGGCCGCTGAACATGGTCACGGAGATGTACTCTCTCCCGGCCTACAACGGCGTGGACCCCAACCCCCTCATGGCGCCGTTCTTCATTCTGTTTTACGGTTTCATGCTGGCGGACATGGGCTACGGCCTGCTGATGATGCTGGCGTCCTATATCATCATGAAGCGGACCAAGCCCAACGGTCCCACCACGCAGTACATGGTGCCTCTGGCGGGGCTCTGCGGCTTCAGCACCTTCGTGGTGGGAGCCATGACGGGCGGCTTCTTCGGAGACATGATCCCGCAGCTGATCCGGCTGTTCAATCCCGAAAGCACCTTCGCCCTGCCGGCGCTGTTCAGCCCTCTGGACGACGCGCTGATGGTGCTGGTCGGCTCGCTGGGCCTGGGCCTGGTGCAGATCTTCACCGGCATGATCATCAGCATGCGGATGAAGTGCAAGCGCGGCGACGTCATGGGCGCGCTGATGGCGGAGGGCGCGTGGTTCCTGGTCTTCGCCTGCATCGGCGTGGGCGCGGTGTTGGGCGCATGGAAGCAGGCCCTCATCGCGGCGCTGGTCATCATCGTCCTGACCCAGGGCTACGGCAAGAAGGGCATCCTCGGCAAGCTCATGGGCATCGGCGGGTCGCTGTACAACAACATCACCGGCTACTTCAGCGACATCCTCTCCTATTCCCGCCTTATGGCCCTGATGCTGGCGGGCGCGGTCATCGCCCAGGTGTTCAACACCCTGGGCAACATCACCGGCAATATCGTCACGTTCTTCCTCATTTCCATGGTGGGAAATGCGCTGAACCTGGCGCTGAACCTGCTGGGCTGCTATGTCCACGACATGCGCCTGCAGTGTCTGGAATTCTTCGGCCGCTTCTATGAGGACGGAGGGAAGCCCTTCCGCCCGCTGGAAGTGAAAACGCAATTTGTGGATATCGTAAAAGAATAATTTAGGAGGTACAGAAAATGAGTTTCTTCGAAGCGTTCGGTGGTATGGCTCTGGCATTGTTTGGTTCCGGTCTCGCGGTGGGCCTCTCCTGTGTGGGCAGCGCCAAGGGCACCGGCATCGCCGGCGAAGCCGGTACCGGTCTTCTCAGCCAGGATCCCTCCAAGTCCGGTAAGGTCATGGTGCTGCAGCTGCTGCCCGGCACCCAGGGTCTGTACGGCCTGGTGGTCTGGTTCTTCGCCCTCATCCGCATGGGCATGCTGGACGGCAGCGCCGCGGCGCTGACCGTGTCGGAAGGCCTGCAGTACTTCGCGGCCTGCATGCCCATGGCGCTGGGCGGCTTGCTCTCCGCCATCGCCCAGGGCCGCGTGGCAGCCGGCTCCATCAACATCCTTGCGAAAAAGCCCAACGACTGGTCCAAGGGCCTGATCCTCTGCGGTATCGTCGAGTTCTACGCCATTCTGTCTCTGCTGGCCTCCATGCTGATGCTGCTTTGGATCTGATCCCGAAGAAAGGGGACGCACGATGAACGGTATCGAAAAGATCACGCAGCGCATTGAGCGCGACGCCCGCGCCGAGATCGACGGTCTGCTGCAGGACGCCGGGAAAAAAGCCGACGGCGTCCGGGCGGAGGCTGAGCGGCAGGCGGAGGAGCGGCTGCGCCTCGGCCGCGCGCAGAACGCCGAGGCCGCCCGGCTCCACCATGACCGCCTGGTCAGCGCGGCGGAGATGGAGGCGCGGCAGATGCAGCTCGCGGCGAAGCAGGAGGCGCTGGAGGAGAGCTTCTCCCAGGCGCTGGGCAAGCTGCTGGCCCTCCCGGAGGAGGAGCTGGTGGAGCTGCTGGCATCCTTCGCGGCGAAAAACGCCGAGGACGGGCGGGAGGAGCTGATCCTCTCCGCCGACGCGAGGAAGGCCATCGGTGAAAAGGTGGTGGCGCGGGCCAACGCCCTGCGCCCCGGCGCGGTGTTCACCCTCTCGGAGGAGACCCGGGAGATCGACGGCGTCATCCTTCGCCGCGGCAATATCGAGATCAACGGGAGTCTGGAGATCGGCATGCGGGAGCTGAAGCAGCGCCTGGCGCCTGCCGTGGCGGACATCCTGTTTGCATGACATTCCGCAGGAAGGGAGGAGACCTGTTTGGCAAAGAAAACGCAAGCGGAGCGCTGGCTCTGCGTCTCCGCCTATGTCCGCGCGCTGGAGGCAAGGCTGCTGACCGCGGCGGATTACAGCCGCATGATCGAGGCAAACGACACGGCTGAGGCGCTGCGGGTGCTGGCGGATCACGGCTACGCCGTGGCGGAGGCGACGCAGGCCGACCTGGAGGAGGCGCTGCGCAGCGCGCGGGAGGAGCTGTTCGCGGACTTCGCGGGCTTCTCCATGGACGAACGGCTGCCGGACCTCTTCCGACTGAGATATGACTATCACAACGCCAAGGTGGTGCTGAAATCCGCCGCCGCCGGCGTCTCGGCCGACCGTCTGCTGATGGAGGGCGGCCGGGTGGATAAGGAGGAGCTGGCCCGCATCATCCGCGAGGAAGAGGAGCGACTGCTGCCTCCCATCATGGAGGAAGCGGTGCGGGAGGCCCGCACGGTGATCTCCTCCACGGGCGACCCCCGCAAGGGCGACTTCATCCTGGACCGCGCCTGCTTCGCGGAGATGCTGAAGCTGGCGGAGGCCCTGGGCAGCGAGTATCTGGTGGGCTATGTCCGGCTCATGATCGACACGGAGAACGTCAAGGCCCTGCTGCGGGTACTGCGCATGTGCCAGGGGCCGGAGCTGCTGGCCGAGGCCGTGCTGCCCGGTGGCACGGTGGACGCGGACACGCTGCTGGCGGCGGCGCAGAACGGCGCCATGACGGAGCCGTACCAGGGTACGGCCGTGGCCCCGGCGGTGGAGCGCATCGCCCAGGCCATCCACGGCGGCTCGGTGACGGCCTTCGAGAAGGCCTGCGACGACGTGCTGACGCATTACCTGCAGGGCGCCGCGCTGGTGTCCTTCGGGCCGGAAGCGGTGCTGGCGTATATCGCGGCAAAGGAACAGGAGCTGCGGAACATCCGCATCATCATGAGCGGACGTATGGCGGGCCTCCGGGCGGAGAAGATCCGGGAAAGGATGCGTGAGAGCTATGTCTAAAATCGCCGTGCTGGGCGACCGGGACAGCGTGCTGGGCTTCCGGGCGCTGGGCCTGCAGGTCGTGTTCGCGGAGCAGCGGGACGAGGCCGTCCGGCAGCTCCACCGTCTGGCCCGGGAGGACTACGCCATCATCTATATCACGGAGCAGCTGGCCCGGCAGATGCCGGCGGAGATCGCCAAATACAACGATAAGCTCTCACCGGCGGTGATCCTCATCCCCGGCAAGGGCGGCAGCCTCGGCGTGGCGCAGGCAAAGCTGCAGAGCGCCGTGGAACGCGCCGTGGGCGCGGACATCTCTTAAAGAAAAGGAGATAGCGAATGAGCGGTAAAATCATCAAGGTATCCGGCCCGCTGGTCGTCGCCGAGGGGCTGGAGGATGCCAACATGGCGGACGTGGTCCGCGTGGGCGAACAGCACCTGATCGGCGAGATTTTGAACATGACCGGCGGCCGCGCCTCCATCCAGGTCTACGAGGAGACCTCGGGCCTGGGCCCCGGCGCGGTGGTGGAGACCACCGGCGCCCCGCTGAGCGTGGAGCTCGGCCCCGGCCTGATCGAGAATATTTACGACGGCATCCAGCGCCCGCTGGAGGAGATCATGAAGACCTGCGGCACGAACCTGGCCCGCGGCGTCCAGGTCCCCGCCCTGAGCCGGGAAAAGAAGTGGCGCTTCGTCCCGGTGGCCAAGGTGGGCGACCGGGTGCAGGGCGGCGACGTCCTGGGCACGGTGCAGGAGACCCCTGTGGTGCTGCACAAGATCATGGTCCCGGTGAAGAACAGCGGCGTCATCACCTGGCTGGCGGAAGAGGGCGAGTACACCATCGAGGAGTGCATCGCGAAGCTCGACGACGGCAAGGGCGGCGAGACCTCTCTGACCATGGTGCAGAAGTGGCCCGTCCGTATCGGCCGTCCCTATGAGAAGAAGTATCCCCCTGTCCGGCCCCTGCAGACCGGCCAGCGCGTCATCGACACCATGTTCCCCATCGCCAAGGGCGGCACCGCCGCGGTCCCCGGCCCCTTCGGCAGCGGCAAGACCGTGGTGCAGCACCAGCTGGCCAAGTGGTCGGACGTGGACATCGTCATCTATATCGGCTGCGGCGAGCGCGGCAACGAGATGACCGACGTGCTGCGGGAGTTCCCGGAGCTGACCGACCCCCGCACCGGCGAGACGCTGATGAAGCGCACGGTGCTGATCGCCAACACCTCCGACATGCCCGTGGCGGCCCGCGAGGCCTCCGTTTACACCGGCATCACCATCGCGGAGTATTTCCGCGACATGGGCTATGACGTGGCAGTCATCGCGGACTCCACCTCCCGCTGGGCCGAGGCTCTGCGCGAGATGTCCGGCCGTCTGGAGGAGATGCCCGGCGAGGAGGGCTATCCCGCGTACCTGGCCTCCCGTCTGGCCCAGTTCTATGAGCGCGCCGGCGTGGTGGAGTGCATCGGCAGCGACGAGCGGCAGGGCAGCCTGACCGCCGTGGGCGCCGTGTCCCCTCCGGGCGGCGACCTGTCCGAGCCTGTCTCCCAGGGCACCATGCGCATCGTGAAGGTGTTCTGGTCCCTGGATTCCTCCCTGGCGTACCGCCGGCACTTCCCGGCCATCAACTGGCTGAACTCCTACTCCCTGTATCTCGACAGCATGAAGCCCTGGTTCGACGAGCACCTGGGCGCCGAGTTCATGCAGGGCCGGCACAAGGCCATGAGTCTGCTGCAGGAGGAAGCGGAGCTGCAGGAGATCGTGCAGCTGGTGGGCAAGGACGCCCTGAGCCCCGGCGACCAGCTGACCCTTGAAACGGCGAAGATGGTGCGGGAGGACTTCCTGCAGCAGAACGCCTTTATGGATGTGGACTCCTATTCCAGCCATGAGCGGCAGAAGAAGCTCATGGGCATGATCCTGGATTTCGACCGTCTTGCACGGGACGCCATCCGCCGCGGCGCGGCGCTGAACGACCTGCTGGCCATTCCCGCCAAGGAGAAGATCGGCCGCGCCAAGTATGTGGAGACGGAAGGGTACGAGGCAGCCTACGCCGCCATTTCCCAGGAGATGGAGGAGGAGATCGCCGCCATCGCGGAGAAAGCAGGTGAGGACGAATGAAAGAATATCGGACCATACATGAGATCTCCGGCCCCCTGATGGTGGTGGAGCAGGTCAGCGGCGTCACCTACGACGAGCTGGCCGAGATTGAGCTGCCCGACGGCAGCGTCCGCCGCTGCAAGGTGCTGGAGGTGAACGGCGACAAGGCCGTGGTGCAGCTGTTTGAAAGCTCCGCCGGCATCAACCTGAAGGAGTCCAAGATCCGTTTCCTGGGCCATCCGCTGGAGCTGGCGGTCAGCGGCGACATGCTGGGCCGCGTCTTCAACGGCATGGGCCAGCCCATCGACGGCGGCCCCGAGATCCTGGCGGAGAAGCGCCTGGACATCAACGGCCTGCCCATGAACCCGGCGGCCCGCGACTACCCCAACGAGTTCATCCAGACCGGCATTTCCACCATCGACGGTCTGAACACCCTGGTCCGCGGCCAGAAGCTGCCGATCTTCTCCGGCTCCGGCCTGCCCCATGCGCAGCTGGCGGCCCAGATCGCCCGCCAGGCCAAGGTGCTGGACGGCGAGAGCAAGTTCGCCGTGGTGTTCGCCGCCATCGGCATCACCTTTGAGGAGGCGGAGTTCTTCATCTCCGACTTCCGCCGCACCGGCGCCATCGACCGCACGGTGCTGTTCACCAACCTGGCCAACGACCCCGCTGTGGAGCGTATCGCCACGCCCCGTATGGCGCTGACCGCCGCGGAGTACCTGGCCTTTGAAAAGGGCATGCACGTGCTGGTCATCCTGACGGATATCACCAACTACGCCGAGGCCCTGCGTGAGGTCTCCGCCGCCCGCAAGGAGGTCCCGGGCCGCCGCGGCTACCCCGGCTACCTCTACACGGACCTTGCCACCATGTACGAGCGCGCGGGCCGGAAGCTGGGCAAGGAAGGCTCCATCACCATGATCCCCATCCTGACCATGCCCGAGGACGACAAGACCCACCCCATCCCCGACCTGACCGGCTATATCACCGAGGGCCAGATCATCCTCTCCCGCGACCTGTACCGCAAGGGCATCATGCCCCCGGTGGACGTGCTGCCGTCCCTCTCCCGTCTGAAGGATAAGGGCGTCGGCAAGGGCAAGACCCGCGAGGACCACGCCCCCACGCTGAACCAGCTCTTCGCGGCCTACGCCTCCGGCAAGGAAGCCAAGGAGCTGATGACCATTCTGGGCGAGGCGGCGCTGACCCCCACGGACCTGCTGTACGCGAAGTTCGCCGACGAGTTTGAAAAGCGCTATGTCTCCCAGGGCCCGGAGGAGAACCGCAGCATCGAGCAGACCCTGGACCTGGGCTGGGAGCTGCTGCGCATCCTGCCCAGAAGCGAGCTCAAGCGCATCAAGCAGGAGATGCTGGATCAATATTATCCCGAAAAGAACTGAGGTGAACGCCCATGGCAACCGCCACCATCAACCCCACGCGCATGGAACTGACCCGGCTGAAGGGCCGGCTCAAGACCGCCACGCGGGGCCATAAGCTCCTGAAGGATAAGCGCGACGAGCTGATGAAGCAGTTCCTTGACGTCGTGCGCCGCAACCGGGAGCTGCGCAGGCAGGTGGAGGAAGGGCTGGAGCAGGCCAACGCCGCCTTCACGGCGGCTTCCGCCGTCATGTCCCCGGAAATGCTGGAGCAGGCGCTGCTGTATCCCAAGCAGAGCGTATCGCTGGGCGTCGGCAGCCGCAATATCATGAGCGTCATGGTGCCTGTTTACCACTTCCGCACCCGCAACGAAAACCCCACGGAGATCTATCCCTACGGCTTCGCCCAGACCTCTGCCGAGCTGGACGGTGCGCTGGAGAGCCTGAACAAGGTCTTCCAGGATATGCTGGAGCTGGCACAGGTGGAAAAGACCATGCAGCTGCTGGCCCAGGATATCGAAAAGACCCGCCGGCGCGTCAACGCCCTGGAGTACGTCATGATCCCGGAGCTGCAGAGGAACATCCGCTACATCTCCATGAAGCTGGATGAAAACGAGCGCGGCAACACCACCCGCCTGATGAAGGTGAAGGACATGATGCTGGCCGAGGCCCACGATTTCAAGCAGCCCTCATAAACGAAGAAACGTCCCGCCGTCAGGCGGGGCGTTTTGCTTATCTGTTGGCGGGAAGGGAGCAGCGGCGTCAGCCGTAGGTCTGGATGATGCCCCGGGCGATCTCCCGGCGGGTGACGCAGCGGTCCATGGCCTGCTTTTCGATGTAGCGGTGGGCCTCGGTCTCGGTCATGCTCAGGCACTCGATCAGCAGCCACTTGGCCCGGTTCACCAGCCGGATCTCCTCCATTTTCTCGTCGATGCTGGCTGCCTTCTGCTCCAGCCCCCGCAGCCGCTCCCGGGTGCAGATCATCCACTGCAGCCCCTGCAGCAGGGCCTGGGGGGAGGTGGGCTTGGCCAGGGTGAAAACGCCCCGGTCCTGGACGCGGGTGTTGGTCTCCTCCAGCGCCTCGCGCTTCACCAGCAGCAGCACCGCCGTGCTGCTGGAGCCGCAGACGTCCATGGCCAGCTTGGAGCCGAAATCGTCCGGCAGGGGGGCGTTGATCAGCAGCAGATCGTAGGACCGCTCCAGGAGCCTCCGCCGGGCGGCGGCCACGCTGGAGGCGAAGGCGACGGGGACATACTGGCTTTCGGGGAGCAGCCTGGTCAGCGCGTCGTTGAATTTTTGAGAGCCGGAGACCACCAGGACGCTGTATAAGCGGGAGGGGAAGGCCATGCTGTTCCTCCTTTCTGTGCGGACTGCGGGGCGCTCATTCGCCGCAATAGCTCCGGATCAGGGCCTGCGGCAGATGGGCGCGGATAAAGTCGCTGGAAAGGGCCTTTTTGGCGGCGGCGGTACGGGACTGGGGCAGGGTGCGGAGGTTGGAAAGGGTCTCGTAGTCCGCGGTGAACAGGTTGGCATTGCATTCCTCCGGCAGCTCCAGCCGGTTCTCGATGCCGTAGAGGCCCGCGTAGATCAGCAGGGCGAAGGCCAGATAGGGGTTGGCGCTGGGGTCGGGGGAGCGCAGCTCCACCCGGCGGTACTGCCCGGCCGCGGCAGGGATGCGGATGAGCTGGGAGCGGTTGTTGTTGGACCAGGAGATATATTTGGGGGCCTTCTGGACGCCCAGGCGGCGGTAGGACTGCTCCGTGGGGTTGAGGAACACCGTCATGTCCGAGACGAAGTGCAGGATCCCGGCGATCATATACTGCATGTTTTCCGGCTGCCCGTCCACGGAGAGGTTGATATGCAGGCCGCTGCCGGGATGGTCGGGCAGGGGCTTGGGGGAGAAATCGGCGCAGAGGCCGTTGCCGGCGGCGATGGTCTTCACCACGGTCTGAAAGGTCATGGCGTTGTCGGCGGCGGAGAGGGCGTCGGAATAGCGGAAATCGATCTCGTTCTGGCCGGGGCCCTCCTCGTGGTGGGAGGATTCCGGCTGGATGCCCATTTTCTCCAGAGTCAGGCAGATCTCCCGGCGCAGGTTCTCGCACTTGTCGTCAGGGGCCACGTCCATATAGCTGGCGTGGTCATAGGGCTCCGTGGTGGGATTGCCGCACTCGTCCTGCTTAAACAGGTAGAATTCCATCTCCGCGCCGAAGGAGAAGCGCAGGCCGGCCCGCTTGGCCTCCGCCAGGGCTTGGCGCAGGATGCTGCGGGTGTCGTTTTCGAAGACCCGGCCGTCGGGGTAGGTGATGGTGCAGTACATCCGCACCACCTTGCCGTCCTCGGAGCGCCAGGGCAGCTCCGACAGCGTGGCGGGGTCCGGGTGCAGGAACAGGTCCGAGTGGGCCTCGTCGGCGAAGCCCAGAATGGCCGAGGCGTCGATGGCGATGCCGGCGTCAAAGGCCCGGGACAGCTCGGAGGACAGGATGGAGATGTTCTTGGGCTTGCCGAAGACGTCGCAGAAGGCCAGCCGGATGAATTTCACATCCTCCTCCCGGATGAATTGCATGACTTCTTGGGCCGTATAGTTCATACCCTTACCTGCTTTCTTTGAGGCTGATTGGCGGCGGAGAGCGCCTTCGGGGCTTCGCGCCGGCCAGAATGATCATACCACACTTGCCCGCCGGCTTCCACTGTGAAATCCGCGGGGGAGGGCACGCCCGGCTCCCGGGCGGCCGCGCCGTGCAAAAAAGAAAACGGCGCTGCGGAGAGGGCAGACCGCCCCCGTCCCGCGAACGCCTTTGCTCACGACAGAAAAATTATAGGCCAGGCCGGGCCGGATGTCAATGCGCCGGGGAAAAAGAAACTTCTGCCGGGCGACGACCCTTGTCATTTTGCGCAGAATGACGGGGGGAAGAGGCGGAAAAGCTGAGCAAAAGCATCAAACTGACGAATTTGACCGGGAAATTTTGTGCAGGGTGTTGACAAGGGAGAAAAATGAGCGTATGATGCGCTCGTGCAAAGGCAAGGGCGTCTTTGGGCAGAAGCTCAAAGACGCCCTTGCCTCTTTTTTTATTTCGATTCCGAAAAGGAGGGTCTGTGATGGGAACTGTTTCCGAGTATTTTGGCTCCCTGGTGTTTGACGACCGCGTGATGAAGGCCAAGCTGTCCGCCGGCGTATATCAGTCTTTGAAAAAGACCATTGACGAGGGGGCGCGGCTGGACCCGTCCGTGGCGGACGCCGTGGCGGCGGCCATGCGGGACTGGGCGGTGGCCCACGGCGCGACCCATTTCACCCACTGGTTCCAGCCCCTGACCGGCATCACGGCGGAGAAGCACGACAGCTTCATCGCCCCGGCCCCGGACGGCGGCGTCATCATGGACTTCTCCGGCAAGGAGCTGATCAAGGGGGAGCCGGATGCGTCCTCCTTCCCTTCCGGCGGCCTGCGGGCCACCTTTGAGGCCCGGGGCTACACCGCCTGGGACCCCACCTCCTACGCCTTTATCAAGGGCAAGACCCTGTGCATCCCCACGGCCTTCTGCTCCTACGGCGGCGAGGCGCTGGACAAGAAGACCCCGCTGCTGCGGTCCATGGCGGCGCTGAATAAGCAGGCCATGCGCATCCTGAAGCTCTTCGGCAACGAGGACGTCAAGTGCGTCCGGACCTCCGTGGGACCGGAGCAGGAGTACTTCCTGGTGGACCGGGACCTCTACGAGCAGCGCAAGGACCTGATGTTCACGGGCCGGACCCTTTTCGGCGCCAAGCCCCCCAAGGGCCAGGAGATGGACGACCACTACTTCGGCGCCATCAAGCCCCGGGTGGCGGCCTATATGGCGGATCTGAACGAGGAGCTGTGGAAGCTGGGCGTGCTGGCCAAGACGGAGCATAACGAGGTGGCCCCTGCCCAGCACGAGCTGGCGCCCATCTACACCACCACCAACGTGGCCACGGACCACAACCAGCTCACCATGGAGATCATGCAGAAGGTGGCCGCCCGGCACGGCCTGGTGTGCCTGCTGCATGAAAAGCCCTTCGCCGGCGTCAACGGTTCCGGCAAGCACAACAACTGGTCCATCGCCACGGACACCGGCGTGAACCTGCTCTCTCCCGGCGAGACGCCCTATGAAAACGCCCAGTTTTTGCTCTTCCTGTGCGCCGTTATCCAGGCGGTGGACGACTACCAGGACCTGCTGCGGATCTCCGTGGCCACCGCCGGAAACGACCACCGCCTGGGCGCCAACGAGGCGCCGCCCGCCGTGGTGTCCATCTTCCTGGGCGACGAGCTCACCGGCATTCTGGACGCCATCGAGCGCGACGCGCCCTACGAGGGCGTGAAGAAGACCACCATGAAGCTGGGGGTGGACGTGCTGCCCCGCTTTGCCCGGGACACCACGGACCGCAACCGCACCTCCCCCTTCGCCTTCACCGGCAACAAGTTCGAGTTCCGGATGCTGGGCTCGGCCAACTCCATCGCCTGCACCAACATCATGCTCAACACCGCTGTGGCTGAGTCCCTGCGCCTCTATGCCGACACGCTGGAGCAGGCCGGGAACTTCCAGGAGGCCCTGCACGACCTGATCAAGCAGACCATCGCCGCCCACAAGCGCATCATCTTCAACGGCAACGGCTATGACGACGCCTGGATCCGGGAGGCCACGGAGAAGCGGGGACTGCTGAACTACCGCACCACCCCCGACTGCATCCCCCACCTGCTGGACGAGAAGAACATGCGGATGCTGACGGCCCACAAGGTCTTTAAGGAGTCGGAGCTGCGCTCCCGCTGCGAGATCCAGCTGGAGAACTACTGCAAGACCGTGGTCATCGAGGCCAACACCATGGTGGACATGGCCCGCAAGCAGATCATCCCCGCCGTGGAGGCCTACGCCGCCGCCGTGGCCGGCGCGGCGTCCGCCAGGGCGGCCCTGGTGCCGGAGGTGAGCTGCGGCTACGAAAAGAAGCTGGTGAAGAAGCTCTCCGGTCTGGTGGAGCAGATGGACCGGTACACCGACGAGCTGGCCGAGGCCGTCCGCCGGCTCCACGACCTCAGCGGCGTGGAGGAGGAAAGCTGCGCCATCCGCGACAGCGTCATCCCCAAGATGAACGAGCTGCGGGCCGTGGCCGATGAGGCCGAAAGCGTTACCGCCGAAGACTACTGGCCCTTCCCGACCTACGGCGAGCTGCTGTTCGCTGTGAGATAAACAAAAGATACGGACCCATTTCCCGGGAGAGCCGCGCCGCGGCTCTCCCCCGAGGTCGTACTGGAGACTTTGGCTGACCGCCGCCGCAGGCGGCGGCAGGGGGGAGAGAAGAAACAGAACGGGGCTTCGCTGCGGCAGCCCGCGGGCGCGCAGCGCGGAGAGGAGAAAAATATGTGTTCGATCATTGGATATTGCGGCCCTTGCGCCGATCAGGAAAAATTTATGCAGGGCTTTGCCCGGACCAAATCCCGCGGCCCGGACGAGAGCAGAGTGGTGGAAGTGGGCGGCGGATTGCTGGGCTTCCACCGGCTGGCCATCATGGGCCTGACGCCGGAGGGCATGCAGCCCTTTGCGCTGGACGGCAGCTATGTGGTCTGCAACGGCGAGATCTACGGCTTTGAAAAGATCCGGGAGAAGCTCAGCGGGAAGTACAGCTTCCAAAGCGGCAGCGACTGTGAGGTGCTGCTGCCCATGTTCCGGGAGTACGGCACGGAGATGTTCGCCATGCTGGACGCGGAGTTCGCCCTGGTGCTCTATGACGCATCCAGCGGCCGCTTCCTGGCGGCCCGGGATCCCATCGGCATCCGGCCGCTGTACTACGGCTATGACGCGGCGGGGACCATCGTCTTCGCCAGCGAGCCCAAGAGCCTGGTGGGCCTGGTGGGGAAGATCATGCCCTTCCCCCCGGGACACTATTATCTGGACGGCGAGTTCGTCCGCTACTGCGATATCGCCGCTGTGGAGCAGGTCTGCAGCGACGATCTGGACACGGTCTGCCGGAACATCCGCGAAAAGCTGACCGCCGGCGTGGAGAAGCGGCTGGTGGCCGACGCCAAGGTGGGCTTTCTGCTCTCCGGCGGTCTGGATTCCTCTCTCGTCTGCGCCATCGCGGCGAGAAAGAGCGACAAGCCCATCCGGACCTTCGCCATCGGCATGGAGAAGGACGCCATCGACCTGAAATACGCTCGGCAGGCGGCGGAATTCATCGGCGCCGACCACACGGAGGTCTTCATGACCCGGCAGGAGGTCCTGGACGCCCTGGAGACCGTCATCGAGCTGCTGGGCACCTACGACATCACCACCATCCGGGCCAGCATGGGCATGTATCTGGTCTGCAAGG
>JBJDYT010000036.1:0-5572 GCA_051867635.1 Oscillospiraceae bacterium | reverse complement strand
ACGAAGCCGTAGCCGTAACGGCAGCAGGCGTCATTGGTGCCGCCGCCGCCGCCGGAGAAGCCCAGCTTGGTGAAGCCTTCCTTCACGACGGCATAGCCGGCGAAGTAGCCGCACTGCTCTTCCTTGAAGGCGATGCCGGCCACGTTGTCCAGACCCAGGGACCAGCCGTCGATAAAGACGAACTTCACATCGGTGAACTCCTTGGCGGCGCGCTCCAGCGCGGCGCCCTGCATGAAGCCGGCGCAGACGACCACCTGGGCGCCGCCTTCCACGGCGGCCTTCATGGCGTCATAGCGGTCATCGTCGGTGGCCTGGTCGCCGTTGGCGGGCTGATAGTACTTGTAGCTCAGGCCGTTGTTGGCGGCATACAGCTTCACGCCGTCAAAGGTGCCCTGGTTGAAGGACTTGTCCTTCAGCTGGCCCACGTCGGTGACGAACGCCACCTGGTACTTGCCGTCCTCGGAGGTCATGGTATCCGCGATGTCGTCGGCGTTGGTGTAGACGGTGGGCTCACCCTCGCCCTCACCTTCGCCCTCGCCCTCGGCATCGGCGTCGCCGCTGCCGCCGCAGGCGACAAGAGACAGAGCCATGACGAGAGACAGGATCAAAGCAAGAAACTTCTTCATGTTAGTCAACCTTCCTTATAAAATATGTTTGGGCAGGTCGCTGCCCGTGAATATCATAACAAACTCCCCCTGGTTTGGCAACAGCAAATTGCCGGGATTCATGGTTTTTTTACAATATTCCGGGCCCGAACGAAACGGCGGCGCCCGTCTCCGGACGCCGCCCGCCGCTCGCTCAAAAGGCCCCTTGGCGCCGCTTCTCAGCGGCCCTCCATGGCCGCCGCCACCTCCAGGGCGATCTTCATCATGTCGGTGAAGGTCTTCTGCCGGTCCTCCGCGGAGAGCTCCTCCCCGGTGACGATGCTGTCGGAGATGCTGCAGATGGCCAGGGCCCGCTTGCCGAGATAGGCGGCGTTGGCGTAGAGCGCCGCCGCCTCCATCTCCACCGCCAGCACGCCCATCCTGCTCCACTCCATGGTGCGGGCGGAGGCGTCGTAGAAGGTGTCGGAGGAATAGAGGTTGCCCACGGGCATACGCACGCCCAGGGCCTCCGCCGCGCGGACGGCCTCCTGCAGCAGCTCGAAGCTGCAGATGGGAGCGAAGGTACCGGGCAGGCCGAACTGGGCCATATAATTGGAATTGGTGCAGGCGCCCATGCCCGCCACCACGTCCCGCAGGCGCAGCTTCTCGGACAGGGCCCCGGCGGAGCCCACGCGGATGATGTTCTCCACGCCGTAGAACTTGAACAGCTCATGGGAGTAGATGCCCATGGAGGGCATGCCCATGCCGGAGGCCATGACGGAGACCCGCACGCCTTTGTACGTGCCGGTATAGCCCTGGACGCCCCGGACATTGTTCACCAGGACAGGATCCTGCAGAAAGTTCTCCGCGATGAATTTGGCCCGGAGAGGGTCGCCGGGCAGGAGGCAGGTCTTGCCGAAATCGCCTTTCTCGGCGGCATTGTGGGGAGTAGACATAGTGATGATCTCCTTTCCTGCCGCGCCCGCGCTTCAAAAGCGCCGGCGCGGGTCTTTTACGCCTGCATGGCCTTCACGGCCTTGACGATGCGGGAGGTGCCGAGCCGGTCCGCTCCCAGGGCGATGAAGCGCTCCGCGTCCGCGAGGCCGCTGATGCCGCCCGCGGCCTTGATCTTCAGATGGGGCGCGCTGTGGCGGCGCATGAGCGCCACGTCCTCGAAGGTGGCCCCGCCGGTGGAAAAGCCGGTGGAGGTCTTGATATACTCCGCGCCGGAATCGGAGACCACGCGGCACATGCGCACCTTCTCCTCCTCCGTCAGCAGGCAGGTCTCGATGATGACCTTCAGCAGCTTTCCCCGGCAGGCAGCCTTCACCGCCCGGATCTCCGCCAGCACGTCCTCGTCCCGGCCGTCCTTCACCCAGCCGATGTTGATGACCATGTCGATCTCGTCCGCCCCGTTTTCCACGGCGTCCGACGCCTCGGCGCACTTGGCCGCGGTGGTGGAGTAGCCGTTGGGGAAGCCAATGACGGTGCAGATGGGGAGCCTCTCCCCCACATAGTCCTTCGCCTGTTTCACATAGCTCGCGGGGATGCAGACGCTGGCGCAGCCGTAGCGCATCCCGTCGTCGCAGAGGGCGCGGATCTCGTCCCAGGTAGCGCCCTGGGCCAGCAGCGTATGGTCCACCCGCGCCAGGATCTCTTTCACATCCATAGTATCGTTCCTTTCCGTTGGTCTGTTGCTGTCAGTATACCAGCCCCGCCGGCGCTTGGCAACGGGGAAACGCCAGCGGCCTCACACCGTTTTGCCGTCGCCCTTGTCCAGGATCTCCCGCTCCAGCTTCCCCTGGGGGGTCATGCGCTTGAAGTTGCCCACCACCTCGTTGACGCCGGACATGACGGCGAAGGCGTTGGGGTACTCCTGCAGAATGGCGGCCAGCGCCGGGGCCTGGGCCTTGTTGATGATGCAGATCAGCACGTTGGTCTCCTTCCCCAGGTACATGCCCCTGGCGGGGACCAGCGTGGCGCTGTGGTGCAGCTTATGGATGATGGCCTCCGCGATCTGCTGGGGGTCGTCGGTGATGATCTCAAAGCGGATGGCGCTGCGGTAGCCCTTCATCAGGTGGTCGGAGACGGTGCTGGACATGAAGCTGTAGAGGATGCACAGGATGACCGGCTCCATCTCAAAGTCGTAGACGAAATAGCTGGATACCGCCACCATGGCGTTGATGGCGAAGGTGATCCAGAAAAAGCTCTGCTCGGGGTGGCTGCGGTGGATAACGGCGGCGACGAAATCCGTGCCGCCGGTGCTGCAGCTGCTGCGCACCAGCAGCGAGGCGCAGGTGCCATAGATCACGCCCGCCACCAGGGGCCCCAGGATGCGGCTGGTGCCGTTGGCCGTCTCATAGGCAAAGCGGGAGAGGTCCGCCTCCCCCAGCACGATGAGAAAGAGGGAGAACGCCGTCACATACAGCATGCTGCGCAGGGCCAGGGACCGCCCCACCTTCACCAACACCAGCAGCGCCAGGGGAATGTTGATCAGCAGGCTCAGGTAGCCCACGCTGATGCCGGTGAGATACTGTATCATGGTGCAGATGCCGTTCAGCCCCGCGGGAGCGAAGCGGTTGGGGAACACGAAGAGCTGGTAGTTCAGTGCGCAGACCAGCGCCAGCAGCACGATGATCAGGTACGTCCACAGTCTTTTCGCCGTCTTTTCAGGCATGTCCATCGCCCTCCTCCGTCGGATAAAAAGCGCTCTTTCCGCGGCCCCGCCACACCCCGTTTATACCACGCTTTTCCTTTTGGGTCAAGGCGCGCGCCCGCCCCGCCGCAGGAAAAAGCTGTCAAAAAAGCGGCAGGAGAGCGGCCGCCGGCCGCTCCCCCGCTCACCTGTTCTTTTTCGGATAGGGCTTTTTCTCGTCCGTCCTGCCCAGCAGGTAGTCCACGCTGACGCCGTAAAAGTCCGCCAGCTTCATCAGCACCTCCACCGGGTAATTCAGAACCCCGATCTCATACTGTGAATAGGTGTTCTGCTTGATATGCAGGTACTCCGCGATCTGCTTCTGCGTATACCCCCCGTCGATACGGAGGTCGCGGATCGTTTCGAATTTCAAAACCTCATAGCGCATTACATCACCCAACAGGAGCATAGGTTATCTGAAAATGAGATATTGCATTTTATCTTGTTTTCAGATAAAGTATTCCTGACAGGAGGTAATGGTATGACGGACTACGAGAGCTTGTATTTTCACCTTTTCGCTGCCGCGGCGGACGCGGTGGAGGCGCTGGAGCGCCTGGACATCGGCACGGCGAAGGACATCCTGGTGCGGGCCCAGCAGGAGGCGGAGGAGCAGTACCTGGCGGAGGAAGAATAAAAAAGCGCCGGAGAAGCGAAACACGCTTCCCCGGCGCCGAAAGGGCGGCCCCGTCCCTCTCGGGGGCGCGGCCCTCAGATCGTCAGCGACGGCGCCGTGTAGGTCCTGGCGGCGTACTCCTGGTCCAGCATATACAGGCCTCTGGGGTCGGTGCCGAAGAGCTTGTAGCGGCTGACCATGCTGTCAGCGTTGTCCTCTTCCTCCCGCTGCTCGTCCACGAACCAGTCCAGGAACTTCATGGTGCGGTAGTCCTTCTCCTGGTGAGCCTCGTGATAGATGGCGTCGATCAGCGCGGTGACATAGCGCTCATGCTCGGCGGCCGCCTCCAGGGGGTCCAGCACGGAGCTGAAGACCTTGTCGGGCTTGTCGATGGCCTCCAGCGTGACCTTCAGACCGTTGCTCTGCATGTAACGCATAAACAGCAGCGCGTGGTCCCGCTCCTCCTGGGCCTGGATGTTGTAGTAGTTGGCGTAGCCGTCCAGGTCCATCCCGTCATAGAAATTGGAGATATCCAGGTACAGGTACGCGCTGTAAAACTCCTTGTTGATCTGCTGGTTCAGCAGAGCGGCGATCTTTTCGTTCATAATACTGCCCCTTTCTAATTAAGCAATCAGTTGATACGTCAAAGGTCTTTCTGGCCGGTCCGGCACTGCGGCAAAGGGCTGCATACCGCCGCCCTCAGTTTCATGCGGTCTGCGGCGCAGTCCGCTCACGCGCCGGTCTGGCACGGCGCCCCGCAAGGGCGCTCTTTATTTCATACATACGAGCTTCGCTTCGCGGATCAGGCGGTCCAGATCCAGCGGACGCACCGCTTCCATAGTGACAACGTCAACGCCGTTTTCATCGCGCCTGTCAACGGCACGATAGGCCATGGGCGGAAGGATGACCTCGTTTTCTCCGCTGTCCTCCAGCGGAAGAACGGGCAGGCCGGCGGCCACATGAAGTTTGAGGATCTGATCCGGCTTTCTGTAGTTTTCCCTGCTGTAATCAATAAGCTGGCCGGTCGTGCTGGTCGAAGTCAATCCCAGCAAGTCGACTGTACCGCCGATCTGAAAATCCTTCACGGCAAAACGTTTGCCGACGTTCCGGATAAGCAGCATTTCGGAGGGCGCGGGCCGCATGGCGCGGCAGATACGGTGAATATCCTCCACCGCCTGCCCGAGCATCGCATTTTTCGTCGCGTCAGAGAGGAGCTCCGGCGTTCTGCGCCGATAGCTTTCATACAACTCCATCGCGTCGATCCCGGCGGAACGGAAACGCCTTTCCGGCGTCTGTTCTTCCGCCTCACGGAGAATGCCGCGGTTGTTGTTCCACACGATCTCCAGGCATTCATGCAATGCGCTTTTGTTTTTCCACAGAAACGCGTTTATGATGAGGTAATCTGCACCGGTATAAAACCACAGGCTGGTTTTCAGCGCATTGCTCATAAAGAATTCCTTTCGCCGTGAAACAAAAGCGGCAGCCGCCCATCCACAAGGGAAAAAACAGGGCGGGAGCACGCTCCCGCCCCGCATGAATAGGATTACTTGAAGTAGCGCTCCAGCAGACCCTTCAGAGCCTTACCGTGACGGGCCTCGTCGCGGGCCATCTCGTGAACGGTGTCATGGATGGCGTCCAGGCCGTTCTTCTTGGCGCACAGGGCCAGGTCGAACTTGCCCT
>JBJDYT010000035.1:0-5574 GCA_051867635.1 Oscillospiraceae bacterium | reverse complement strand
AGTTGGTGGCGGGCTCCACCACGTCGGGCCGCTTGATGTTCAGCTTGCGGCAGTCCTCAAAAAAGGCGTCGGTATAGAACTGGGCGATCTCCATGACGCTCTTATGCTCCCGCTTGGCGCCCTTGAGCATCTTGTCCTCGCCCTCGTCCGCGTCGGAGGTCAGATGCCCCACGTCCGTGATGTTCATGACGCGCTTGACGTTGTAGCCCTCATAGCGCAGGAACTTCTCCAGCACATCCTCCATGATATAGCTGCGGAGATTGCCGATATGGGCAAAATGGTACACCGTGGGGCCGCAGGTGTACATCTTCACGATGTCAGGGTGGTTGGGGACGAACTCCTCCTTCTTATGGGTCGCAGAATTATACAGATACATGGCGGTTCTCCTTTTCCTCCAGTTTTTTCTCCAGTATGGCAAGGCGCTGTCGCAGCTCCTCCAGCTCCAGCTGCACCGGGTCCTCCACGTGGATCTGGTCCACCTCCTCCGCGGGGCGGACGGGCTGCCCCGCGATGCGGACCACCCGGGCGGGGACGCCCACGGCGGTGCTGTCCTCCGGCACGTCCGCCAGCACCACCGCGCCGGCGGCGATGCGGGCGAAGTCCCCCACGTGGATGGGGCCCAGCACCTTGGCGCCGCTGCCCACCATCACATGGTCGCCGATGGTGGGATGGCGCTTGCCCCGCTCCTTGCCGGTGCCGCCCAGGGTACAGCCCTGGTACAGCAGCACGTCGTTTCCGATCTCCGCGGTCTCGCCGATGACGATGCCGCTGCCGTGGTCAATGACCAGGCGGCGGCCGATCTTCGCCCCGGGGTGGATCTCGATGCCGGTCCAAAAGCGGCTCCACTGGGAGACGAGGCGGGCCAGAAAACGCAGGTCCTGACAGTACAGCCAGTGGGCGATGCGGTGGTTGAAGGTAGCGAACACGCCGGGATACAGCAGCAGCACCTCCAGCCGGCTGCCGGCGGCGGGGTCGCGGGCAAGATACGCCCGCAGGGTCTCATCGATCCTTCCAAAAAGTCTTCCAAGCATGATAAAAAAGGTTCTCCTCTCCGTTGGTGCGAAAAGAGAGGCAAAAGAAAAAGCCCCCATACCCGCCTTAGGGTATGAGAGGCGTAAAACGCGGTTCCACTCTCATGTTTCGCTCACCAGCCAACACCGGCTCAGGCCTTAACGCGGCCGCACGCGGGAGCATTTCCTCTCCCGACGGCTCCGGGGCGCATTTCAGACCGGCACGCAGTGGTCCCCGCTTGCAGCCAAGGCGGGCACTCTCTGTCACGCGGCGGATGGTCTTACTTTTCCCTTTCATCGCCAAAACAACTCACTATTGCTATGATATTAGCACAAGCGCGTCCGCGTGTCAAGAAAAAGCGTCCGAAAGCGCACGGGCGGAGAGGCAAAAAAAGGGAGCCGCGGTTTCACGGCTCCCCTTGTTTATGAACGGTATGGGCACACCGCCATGCAAACGGGGCAGCGCTATTGCTCCCTGCCGCGCCGCCGGTTCTCCTCCTCCCGCTGCAGCAGCTTCTCCGCCCGTTCCTCCCAGACGGGCGGCACGGCGGACTTTTTCATAGCGAGCCCGCACAAAACCGCCAGCAGGATCCCCAGCGGGATCTGCAGGGCGCTGCAGGCGAGACAGAGCCGCGGCAGCTCCCGGGTCCAGAAGACCATGCCGCAGACGGTGCAGAGGGCGCCGAGGACGGCGAGCAGCAGCGCGCCGCCGGCCAGACAGCGGGGCACCCGCGACTCCGCCCCCCTGTGCAGGAGGACGCAGGCCGCGATCAGGAGCATCACCGTGAGGAAGGAGGGGATGAGCCGCCTGACGGTGGCGCTCCACCAGATCTGCGAGTCGGAAGAGGCACAGGCGTAGAGGCCGAGGGCCGCACGGTACCCGCCCTCGACCGCGCTCCAGACCCAGAAGCCCCGGAGGGTGCTTCCGTAGGAAGCCGTGATGTTCTTCTCAGTATCCATACTTCTTTTCCTCCCATCAATCCATCGTATGCGGCGGCTGCGCCGCTGGAAAGCTGCGGAGACTGTCTGACATACTGACAAGGGAAACTTTCACCGCGGTTTTGGCGGCGTTCTTTTGCGGGAAACTTACCGGCTTGCCTTTCGCATACGTATCGCCCTCTGCGAATCCCAGTTATTTCCTTTTTGTGATTGTAGTATAACAAGCTGCCCACTGAAAAGCAAGGCCGTATGGGCTGTTTTCCCCTTGCTGCATACTGGCGGCCGAAAAAGGGGACGGAGCCGCGGCGGCTCCGTCCCCTCTGCTTTTTTATCACCGGCCCTCCCGGAACACGTCCAGGTTCTTTGCGAAATACTCCACGCCCGAGTACACCGTGGTCACCAGGATCACGGCCTCGCACACCAGGTCCACGGTCCGGCCCGCGGGGAACCAGCTCTCCGCCGTCAGCATCATGACGCAGAGAGCCACCATGGTGCAGGAGGTCTTGATCTTCCCCGACCAGGCCGCCGCGATGACCCGGCCCTGCTCCACGGCGCAAAGCCGCATGCCGGACACGGCGAACTCCCGCAGCAGCACGATGGCCAGCACCCAGCCGGGCATCTGCCCGCACTCCACAAAATAGCACATGGCGGCCATGACCAGCATCTTATCCGCGAGAGGATCCATGAACTTGCCGATGTTGGTGATCTGGTTATAGTGCCGGGCGATGTAGCCGTCGGCAAAGTCCGTCAGGCTCGCGATGATGAATACGGCGAGAGCCGCGTACCGGCAGCCGGGAAAGCCCCAGTACAGCAGCACCAGAAACACGGGGATCAGGGCGATGCGCAGCACCGTCAGCTTATTGGCAAGCGTCATTTTCATGTGTTTTCCTCCCAAACCTCGCCCGTGAGCTCGCCGTCCATCACGCCCGTGATGCGGACGGAAACGAAGCTCCCGGCGGAAATTTCCCGCTCCGCGGTGAAATAGATGCGCCCGTCGATGTCCGGGGACTCGGCGTAGCTGCGGCCCGTAAAGCACTGGGCCTGGGGATCGAAGCCCTCGCACAGCACCTCCAGCACCCGGCCCTGCTGGGCCTCGTTATACTCGTCGATGATGCGGCTCTGCACATCCACCAGCAGCTCCGCGCGGCGCTGGGCCTCCTCCGTGTCCACGTGCTCCATCTCCGCCGCCTCGGTCCCCTCCTCCGGCGAGAAGGGGAACACGCCCGCGCGCTGCAGCTTCACCTCGGAGAGGAAATCGCAAAGCTCCTCGAACTCCGCCTCTCCCTCGCCGGGAAGGCCGGTGATGAGGCTCGTGCGGAACACCGCGCCGGGGATCTGGCGCTTCAGCTTCGCAAAGAGGTCCAGCAGAAACTGCTTGTCGCCCCGGCGGTGCATCTTCCGCAGCACCGTGTCGTTACAGTGCTGGATGGGGATATCCAGGTATTTCAAGATCTTCGGCTCCTCCGCGATGGTGCGGATGAGCTCGTCGTCCAGCTCGTCGGGATAGAGGTAGTGCAGGCGGACCCAGTGGAAATTGAGCTTACAAAGCTCACGCAGCAGCTCGCTGAGGCGGCGCCTGCCGTACCGGTCCACGCCGTAGCGGGTGATATCCTGGGCCACCACGATGATCTCCTTTACGCCCCGCAGGGCCAGGCCCCTGGCTTCCGCCAGGATATCCTCCATGGCACGGCTGCGGTAACGGCCCCGGAGGGCGGGGATGATGCAGTAGGCGCAGCGGTTGTCGCAGCCCTCCGCGATGCGGAGATAGGCCGTCCAGGGCGGCGTGGTCAGCACCCGGTCATACTCCTCCACCGGGGCGGAGATGTCGCCGAAGCTGCGGTAGCTCTCTCCCGCCATGACCGCTTCCACGCCCTCCACGATCTTTCCGTAGCTGCCGGTGCCGAGGATGCCGTCCACCTCCGGCAGCTCCGTCTCGATCTCGCCGGCGTAGCGCTGGGAAAGGCAGCCCGTGACGATGAGCTTTTTGAGCTTTCCCTCCTGCTTCAGCTCCGCCATGGCGAGGATGTTGGCAATGGCCTCCTCCTTGGCGCTGTCGATGAAGCCGCAGGTGTTCACCACCGCCACGTCGGCCCCCTCCGGGTCCTGCCGCAGGCTGTGTCCCGCCGCCTCCACCAGCGCCATCATCTGCTCGCAGTTCACCAGGTTCTTGGCGCAGCCAAGGGATATGAATGCAACGTTATAGTGCAAGGTATCGTCCTCCCGTATGTAAGGTGCGCCGCCGGGGCGGGAGCCGTCACAGCTCCATCTCCAGCTCGGCGTCCGTATAGCTTTGCAGGGCGGCGCGGACGTCGCCCCAGGAAAACCCCCGGCGCAGCAGCGCGTCGGAGGCCCGTTTCAGCTCCTTTTCATCCGGCTGCCGGCCCTTCCAGCGGCTGCGCAGCACCCGGGCGATGGTCTCCTCCGCACTCGGCGCGCCCGCCAGGGCCTCCTCCCAGAGCTCCCGGTCCACCCCGTGGCGGCGCAGCTCCTCCCGGCAGCGGGCGGGGCCGTAGCCGGAGGCGCTGTAATGGCGCACCAGCAGCGCCGCGTAGGCCTCGTCGTCCAGCGCGCCGATGGCGGTGAGCCACTCGGCGGCGTAAGCCGTCTCGGTCTCGGAGGCGCCGCGCTGGCGGAGCTTTTTCTCCAGGTCCGCCCGGGACATGGGCTTTCGCCCCAGCAGCCGGGCGGCCTCGGCCTTGGCGTCGGAGCAGCCGGCGGAGGCGCGCAGCTGCGCAAGCTGCTCCTCCGTCAGCTCGTCGCCGGCGCGCAGGCCATGGTCCAGCAGCTCCTGCTCCGTCAGCTTCAGGATCGAGCCGTCGGAGAGATAGGCCAGGATGCGGCCCTGCTTCCGCTTCGACGGCTCCAGCCGGTCAATCCTCATCGTTGAAATCGTCCGCGGAGACGTCCACCGCGCGGCCCGCCGCCCGGGCGGCGATCTTGGCCTGGCCGGTCATGAGCTTGTGGAAGTCCTTGCGGATGGCGGCCTCCAGCCGGTCGGCCTCCTCGGGATTCGCCTTCAGCCAGGCCTTGGCCGCGTCGCGGCCCTGGCCGATGCGCAGCTCGCCCATGGAGTACCAGGAGCCGGACTTCTGCAGCAGGTCCAGCTTCACGCCCAGGTCCACCAGCTCTCCCTCCCGGGAGATGCCCTCGCCATACATGATGTCGAACTCCGCCTCCCGGAAGGGCGGGGCCACCTTGTTCTTCACGATCTTGGCCCGGGTGCGGTTGCCCACCACCTCCTGGCCGTTCTTCAGCGCCTCCACGCGGCGCACGTCGATGCGGACGGAGGCATAGAACTTCAGCGCCCGGCCGCCGGTGGTGACCTCAGGGTTGCCGTACATGACGCCCACCTTCTCGCGGAGCTGGTTGATGAACACCACGATGCAGTTGGTCTTGCTGATGACTCCGGCAAGCTTGCGCAGCGCCTGGCTCATGAGGCGGGCGTGCAGGCCCACGAAGCTGTCGCCCATCTCGCCCTCAATCTCCGCCCGGGGCACCAGCGCCGCCACGGAGTCCACCACCACCACGTCGATGGCGCCGGAGCGCACCAGCGCCTCGGTGATCTCCAGAGCCTGCTCGCCGGTGTCCGGCTGGGAGATGAGCATCTCCTCGATGTTCACGCCCA
>JBJDYT010000034.1:0-25806 GCA_051867635.1 Oscillospiraceae bacterium | reverse complement strand
TGGTGGCCGTGTCCCTGGCTGTGGCGGCCATTCCCGAGGGCCTCGCCGCCGTGGTGACGGTGGTGCTCTCCATCGGCGTCACCAACATGTCCAAGCGCAACGCCATCATCCGCCGGCTCACCGCCGTGGAGACCCTGGGCTGCGCCCAGATCATCTGCTCCGACAAGACCGGCACCCTGACCCAGAACAAGATGACTGTGGTGGACTCCTTCGGGGAGGATGAGCAGCTGCTCGCCACCGCCATGGCCCTCTGCAACGACGCGGAGCTGGACGGCGAGGGCGGCGTCACCGGCGAGCCCACCGAGGCGGCTCTCGTGGCCTGGGCCGACAAGCTGGGGCTGGATAAGCCCTCGCTGAAGGAAAAGCTCCCCCGCTGCGGCGAAGCGCCCTTCGATTCCGGCCGGAAGATGATGTCCACTGTCCACCGCAGCGGCGACGGCTTTATCCAGTACACCAAGGGCGCGCCGGACGTGGTCATCGGGAGATGCACCCACTATCTGGAAAACGGCAAGGCCGTCCCCATGACGGAGGAATACACCCAGCGCATCCTGGCCGCCAACAAGGCCATGGCCGACCGGGCGCTGCGGGTGCTGGCCTGCGCCCAGCGGGTGTGGCCCCAGCAGCCTGAACAGTATGAGGCGGAGCAGCTGGAGCAGCAGCTCTGCTTCGTGGGCCTCTGCGGCATGATCGACCCGGTCCGCCCCGAGGTGAAGGACGCCATCGTGGAGTGCCGCGAGGCCGGCATCCGCCCCATCATGATCACCGGCGACCACATCGACACGGCGGTAGCCATCGCCAGGGAGCTGGGCATCATCACCGAGGAGACCCGGGCCATCACCGGCGCGCAGCTCAGCGACATGAGCGACGAGGAGTTCGAGCAGTGCTTTAAGAGCATCAGCGTCTACGCCCGGGTGCAGCCCGAGCATAAGACCCGCATCGTCAACGCCTGGCGCAAGGCGGGCTACGTCACCGCCATGACCGGCGACGGCGTCAACGACGCCCCCTCCATCAAGTCGGCGGACATCGGCGTGGGCATGGGCATCACCGGCACCGACGTGACCAAGAACGTGGCGGACATGGTGCTGGCGGACGACAACTTCGCCACCATCGTGGGCGCCGTGGAGGAGGGCCGCCGCATCTACGACAACATCCGCAAGGCCATCCAGTTCCTGCTCGGCTCCAACATGAGCGAGGTCCTCAGCATCTTCTTCGCCACCCTCATGGGCTTTACCATCCTGCAGCCGGTGCACCTGCTGTGGATCAACCTGGTGACGGACTGCTTCCCCGCCCTGGCTCTGGGCATGGAAAAGGCGGAGCCCCACATCATGCAGCGCAAGCCCCGTGACGCCAAGGCCGGCATCTTCGCCGGCGGCATGGCCTTCGACATCGCCTACCAGGGCGCTCTCGTGACGGTGCTGGTCCTGGCCTCCTACTTCATCGGCCACTTCATCGAGACCGGTACCTGGGCCATCACCAACAGCGCCGACGGCACCACTATGGCCTTCCTCACCATGTCCATGGCGGAGATCTTCCACAGCCTGAACATGCGCTCCCAGCGGGGCAGCATCTTCCGCCTGGGCTCCCAGAACAAGGCGCTGCTCATCGCCGCCGTCTGCTCCCTCGTGGCCACCACCGTGGTCTGCGAGGTCCCCTTCCTGGCCGCCGCCTTCGAATTCACCAGCGTGGAGCTGGGCGAATACCTCATCGCCATCGCCCTGGGCGCCTGCGTCATCCCCGTGGTGGAGCTGGTGAAATGGCTCCAGCGCCGCGCCGCCAGGGACTGAGCCCCTCCCCGTATAAGAAGCAAACGACCCGGGACAGCCGTCCCGGGCCGTTTTTTTGCCCCGCGCCGTAGTTTACATAAAATCCGGCCAGCCCCACCGCCGCTGGTTACAATTTCCATCGCTTTTGTAACCATTTTGAAGCCGCCACTTCGGCTCGTCCGACCTCTTTCCCCTGTTTTTCCCATCCATGTGGGGCACGGTAATGAAGTTCGCCCGCTTAAACTTGACAAAAGTGGGGATATGGTGTATAGTACTCCATACTTTTTGAAAGTTACAGAAATGTAACTTTTGTCATTTTTCTTCCAGCAACTGTATAAAAGCAGGAAAAAGGAGGAAAACTGATGTCAGAAAGCTTTACTCTGGAGGTAACTATGATCCGAACTTTCTTTGCACGGCTCGCCGCGCGCCGCACCCGACGCAGAGCCGTCTGCGCCCTGCTGACGCTGGCCATGGCCGTGTGCCTGCTGGGCGGCACCTATGCCGACGCGCTGGACTCCAACGGGTGCGGCGCGGGGCTGTATGCCGCGCCGCAGGACCTGACAGGCCGGGTGTTTTTCACGGGCCTGGCGGAGGACGCGCCGGAGGATTACCGTTTTTCCGACGGGCAGGCGCTTTCCCTGCTGCGCCGCGACTGCTCCCTCTCCGTGGTGACGGAGGAGGAGACGGTGGCGGAGCTGCTGCACCGACTGGACATCTCCCTGGAGGAGGATGAAGCGGTGCTGGTGGATTTCACCCGGGAGGTCCCGGAGCTCTCCATCGCCTCGGACTTCACCTGCGAGGTGGAGTGGCGGGAGCCGGTGGCCCACGCCACCCGCTATGAGGAGAACAGCTCCCTCGCCTGGGGCGAGGAGAAGGTGGTGCAGGAGGGCCGGGACGGCTATATCCCCCACACCAGCCTGGTGTGGGTGGAGAACGGCCGCGGGACCGTGTCCTTCCCCCTCTCCACCGGCGAAAGCACCGCCCAGGATGAGATCATCCAGTACGGCACCCGCAGCAAAAACGCCACGGTGAAGGTGCTGAACTATACCGGCGGCACCGTCAGCGTGAACGGCCAGGCCCTGCGCTATTCCAAGTGCCTGCGCATGACCGGCACGGCCTACACCGCCGGTGTGGGCGAGGTGGACACCGTCACCGCCACCGGCACCACCGTCCGCGTGGGCGTGGTGGCCGTGGACCGCCGCGTCATCCCCCTGGGCTCCAAGCTCTATATCGAGACCGCCAAGGGCAACTACGTTTACGGTATCGCCGTGGCGGAGGACACCGGCGTCAAGGGCAACGTCATCGACCTGTATATGGCGAGCTACGCCGACTGCGTCAACTTCGGCCGCAGGGCGGTGAACGTCTATATCCTGGAATGACGGCAAAAAAGCCGGCCGGGCAGCGCTGCCCGGCCGGCTTTTTGTATGCGGGGTGAAAAACAGGCAGAAAAAGGGGACTTCAGCTTAAAGCCGCCTCGTCAACCGGCGGAAGTTCCACATCCGGATGCCTTTCCCTGTACCATGCGTTGATATAATTTTTGTACCACTGAAGTTTTTGGTACGGCCTTTCAGCGTATCCCCCGTCTGGCTTGCGTATCTCTGCCAGCAATCCCCGGAAGTTCCGCTGCATGGCGGGCACGAAATCATCCCTGCCTTCGGCGTCCCGATATCTCATAAAGGATAAAAAATCCAGATAAAACTGGCCGTCCATGTCCTGGCGGAAATAGCCGCTTTCCGTCCCGCACAGGCGCAAGACATTTCGATCAATGACAATGCGCGGATATATGGCGATATGGTCCTCCAATTCATAGGCTCTTACCAATCCGGAGCCCCAGACCAGCATCCTGTCCAAAAACAGGCTGCCGATGGTGACGCCGCCCCGCACCAGCCAGTTTTCCAGCACAGCGGCATAGTTTTGAAAAATCGCCGCAAAACTGAGCAGGCAGCTGACTCCAGCGGCATCATCGTCAGACGCCAGCGGGATCGCCATGATGATGTTGTCGGAGAATATCTTTGTTTGAATACCGCTGTAGCATGATTTGGCAAGCGCTTCGTTTTCGCTATATTGAACCGCCATGTTGTAAATCGCGCGCAGCCGGTTTAAGTACAGCCCCTTTTCGTCGTTGCTGATCTTTGAGGTAGTGCCAAGCAGATCAAGATATGCGATCGCGTAGGTCTTTGGCTGTTCCATCGGCGGGATGTTTATGACGATCCCCTTCCCCATTTGTATCCACCTGCCCTCTTTTTGTGTAAGAGGATTATACAGTTTTTCCCAAAAAATGCAAGCGGTACAGGGGAAGTCCGACGGGGCCCCGCGCGGCCGCTACGCCAGCAGCTCCCAGAGCAGCTTGATAAACAGCAGTCCCAGCACCACGAAGATCATCCACCGCACCCGGGCCGCGCCGCCCCGCACGGCGAAGCGCGCCCCCAGCACGCCGCCCAGGACGGAGCAGCAGACGGCGGGGACGCAGAGCCGCCAGTACACGTTCCCGCTGGAGATGTACACCAGGGCCGAGGCCACGTTGGAGGCCAGGTTCCCCACCTTGGCGCAGCCGGAGGCCGTGAGCAGGTCCAGCCCCAGCAGCAGCGTGAAGGCCATGATCATGAACGTCCCCGTGCCGGGGCCGAACAGCCCGTCGTACCCGCCGATGAGGAAGCCCACCGCGGCGCTGAGAGCCACGGTGCGGCCCCGGGAGAGGGGCTCCTCCCGCCGCCTGTCCTCCCGGCCGAAGTCCTTCTTCAGCGCCAGGAACAGCGCCACCGCCGGCAGGATGGCCAGCAGCAGCCGCTGCAGCAGCGCCGCCGGGAGGCGCAGCGCCAGCTTTGTGCCCAGGGCGGAGCCCGCCAGGGCCGTCACGGCCGCCGTGACCGCCACGGTGAGGCGGATGCGGCCGCTGCGGAAATACTTCCACGCGGCGCAGCCCGTCCCCACGCCGTTGACCACCTTGTTGGTCCCCAGGGCCATATGGGTGGGCACGCCGGCCAGAAGATAGGCCGGGATGGAGATGAGTCCGCCGCCCCCCGCCACCGCGTCCACAAAGGCGGCGAGAAACACCAACGGGCAGACGATGAGACAGGTCCTGAGGAATTCGTCCATGGGGCGCCTCCGTTTTCTCTTTCGTTTTTGCCGGGGCCTTGCCGCCCCGCAGCGGATGAGTCGTATTATTAAAACAAATTTTTTTGCAAAATGCAAGCGCTTCCGCTATAATGGCAGAGGTAAGCGAATCCATCCCAAAAAGGAGACGGCCAATGGAGCTTTGTGATCTGAACGTGATACGGGAGCTGCTGGCGCGCCACGGCTTCCATTTCTCCAAATCCATGGGGCAGAATTTTCTCACCGATCCCGCCGTGCCCCAGGCCATCGCCGCCGCCTCCGGCGCGGACGAAGGCTGCGGCGTGCTGGAGATCGGCCCCGGCATCGGCACGCTGACCCAGGAGCTGTGCCGCATAGCGGGCAAGGTGGCGTCGGTAGAGCTGGACAAGACCCTGCTGCCGGTGCTGGAGGAGACCATGGCGGATTTCCCCAACTTCACCCTGATCCCCGGCGACGTGCTGAAGACCGACCTTCCCGCCCTGGCGGCCCGGGAGTTCTCCGGCCTGACCCCCCTGGTCTGCGCGAACCTGCCCTACAACATCACCACCCCGGCCCTGACGGCCCTGGTGCGGGCGGGCTGCTTTGCCTCTCTCACGGTGCTCATCCAGAAGGAGGTGGCGGAGCGCATCTGCGCGAAAAGCGGCACGGCGGAGTACGGCGCCTTCTCCGTGTTCATGCAGTTCTACACCGAACCGGAAAAGCTCTTCGACGTGCCGAACACCTGCTTCGTCCCCCGGCCCAAGGTGACCTCCTCGGTGCTGCGCTGCCGCATGCGGGAAACCCCCGCCGCCGAGGTGAAGGACGAGGCGCTGTTTCACCGCACCGTCCGCGCCGCCTTCGCCATGCGGCGCAAAACGCTGCTGAACAGTCTCGCCGGGGGCTTCGGGGAGCTGACGAAGGACCAGCTCGCCGCCGCCATCGCCGATTGCGGCCTCGCGGCGGACATCCGGGGCGAGCGGATGGATATTCAGGAATTCGCGGCGCTGAGCGAGCGGCTCGGCGCGCTGTTGCAGGAGGTATGACCAATGCGATTTGCCAATGAGGAAAAGTCCCTGACCATCACCGTGCAGGACTACGAGTTCCCCGAGCGCACGGGGAACGCGGAGGAGTACGACTACGACGCCAACTGGCTGGTGCTGCGGGGCGTGTACCGGGAGGGTAAGGCCGAGCGCAGCTTTGAAAACAGCTGCCTGCTGACGGGGGAACTGCTGGCCCTCTCCGCCGGGCTGAAGCTCCTGGCCGCCGGCGTGCGGGACACCTACGAAAGCGAGTTTAACGACCCCTTCTTCGAGGTCACGGCGGAGGCCGTGGGCCTGGGGCGGTACCTGGTCTACGCCGCCTTCGCCATGCTGGTGGCCGAGGACCGCTGGGAGAGCTTCGGCGTGGAGTGCTTTTTGGACGACGAGGGGCTGAAGGCTCTCATCGAGGAGGTGGACGAGGCCGCCCGGGCCTTCCCGGAGAAAAAAGGCTGAACATCACAAAACAGGGCGCGGCTGGAAGCCGCGCCCTGTCTTTTGTTTTAAAAGCAAGTTCTCCTACGAAAGGCTCTGCAACGCTTCCATCAGCTCCCGCCAATCGTGGATATGCAGGTATTCAAAATCGACCGGCGGCGCTTCGCTTCTTCGGTCGAAGGAGTTCCCGATGGGGATCTCTCCCTCGAAAAGCACCGGGAACAGCCCCGCGTTATGGGCGCCGCAGACGTCCGCCGGAACGCTGTCGCCGCAGTACCAGACCGCCGCCGCGGGAAGCCGCGCCTTTTGCAGCGCGATCTCAAACAGGCGCTTATCCGGCTTGCGCAGCAGATAATCGCAGGAGGAAAGGATGAACTCAAAGCGGTTTTGGGGCAGCAGCCTGTCCACCCGCTCCCGCAGCGCCTCTCCGGACCAGCCGTTGTTGCTGACGACCCCGGTCCGGACGCCGGCTTCGTTCAGATAGTCCAGCATCTCGCCCGCCCAGGGGACCACTGCGCCGGGAGAGGCGGCGTTGTGAAACACGATCTCCCGCTCCAGCGGCGTCAGGGACAGCTCGATCCCCAAGTGCTCCAGGGCCAGCCGGCAGCCCGTGGCGCAGGGGATGTCATAGTGCAGGACTTTCGTGACCTCGTCCAGCTCCCGGAACACAGCCTCCATCTCCCGCCGGACATCCTGCAGGGTGCAGCCGTTGGGATTTTTGGTAATGAATTGACATAACGCGGCGTCTCCCCGGGCCGGGTCAAAGTCCGGCTCATACAGCAGGGTGCGCCCCAGGTCAAAGAGGATCATGGCGGGTCTTTTCACGCTGCGTCCCCTCCTGTGTATCTCCCCGGGCCGCTCAGGGCTCAAAAGTGTATTCCAGACGCTTGCGCCGCCGCGCCGGTCCCTTGAGGTGGCCGCAGAGCCGCGTCCAGAGCAGCGACAGCACGCCGAAGCCCGCCATGGCCAGCAGCGCCAGACGGAGCAGCGGCCACTGCTCCACCGTCATCCCCAGGGCGAAGTCCGCCACGGATACGGCGAAGGCCGCCCCCAGCAGCCAGGGGAAGCGCTTTTTGCCCAGCAGCTCCTTCACCGGGGTGTGGGGGAAGATGAGCTTATAGGTCAGGGCGAAGACCCCCAGCAGCAGGCCCAGCTGCGCCGCGAGGGACAGCAGAAACTGGCCCGGCGCCGTGGCGAGGCCCGCCGACAGCACCCCCGCCGCGGCGAAGCACACCTCGCCCACCGCCCAGAGGGGCAGCAGCACCAATGCGCGCACTGCCAGCGGCAGCTTCAGCATCCAGGCCCGGACGCGGTCCATGCCCCGCAGCTCCTCGTCCTCGTCCAGATACACCGCGTAATCCGGCATCTCCCCCGCGGAAACGGTGAGGATATGCCCGTCCGGGGAAAGCTCCGGCGCCAGCAGCTCCGCCGCGTCGTCCGCGGCGGCATTGGTCAGCATCCCCGCGGCCACCGCCGCCGTGACGATGCCCCGCTTCACCCGCTTGTCCATCTTTCTCCCTCCTTGCCGGCGCAGCCGCCGGTCCGCCGCCTTTCGCAGCGTTTTTTACCAATATAGTGCATTTTTCCAAAAAGTACAAGGGGGATTTCCAGGTCTTTTCCGCTGTGGTATAATGGGAAAAAACAAAACGGGGAGGGTTCAGGATGAAGCTCACCTACGAGCCGGCGCGGGAAGCCGACGCAGACGCCGTCTTTGCCTTCAGCAAGGAGCTGATCGACCGCTACGAAGATCTGCAGGCCATCGACTATGAAAAGGTCCTGGATTGGGTGCGCCGGAAGGTCGACGGCCACATCGGAGAATACCTCTGCGTGATGGCGGACGGGCAGAAGGCCGGCTACTGCCGCATCCATGCCGCCGAGGGAAAAACGGAGCTGGACGACCTCTACGTGTTTCCGGAATGGCGGGGCAGGGGGATCGGCACGGCGGTCATCGAGAAGTGCTGCGCGGCGGCCGGGACCCCCGTCTTCCTCTATGTGTTCAGGAAAAACCGCCGGGCCGTGGCCCTGTACGAGCGGCTGGGTTTCCGGGTCATACGGGAGGCCGGCGGCACGCGGTATATCATGGAGAGGGACGGCTGAGGCCCGGACGGTCTGACCGCGCCCAGCGTCGGGCGCAGAAAAAACGGAACGCCTCCGCGGGAAAACCCGCGGGGACGTTTTTTTGCGCCTTTCACGTCCCCTGCTTCGCCCGTCTGTGGAAAAAGAGGGCCAGCAGCGCGCAGAGCAGTATCCCGCAGCCGCAGGGGACCGCCAGCAGGAACGCCGCGGAGGGCGGGAAGCTGGTCAAGGCATAGCGGCCGCTCCAGTCCAGCGCGCAGTACTCATAGGCCACCGCCGCGCACATGGTATGGGACAGCGCCAGCGCCAGCACGGTGAAGACCCGGCTCCACAGCTTGGCTTTTTTCATACTGTCACCTCATCCTCTTGGTTTTCGAAGGAGGAGAAGCGCCCCCGCCGCAAGACACAAAACGCCCAGCAGAAACAGCATTCCGGAGCCGTTCAGCGTCACGGCGGAGGAGGCGTTCAGCGTCTCCGCCGCGCCCGGCAGCAGGATAAGCAGCACGCCCGTGAGCAGCAGCACGGCGGCTCCCAGCAGCGCCAGCACCAGCCCCGCAGTCCTCCCGCCGGCGGGCGCGGCGGCCTGCGGCGCCTCCCGCTCCGTTCCGGGAGCGGCAGGCTGTCCGGCGGCCAGCTCGTCCAGGGAGACGCCGAAGCACTCGCTGAGGGCCAGCAGCTTCGGCAGATCCGGCGTGGAGGCCCCCGTCTCCCACTTGGAGACGGTCTGTCTCGAGACGCCCAGCTTCTCCGCCAACTGCTCCTGGGAAAGTCCCTGTTTTCTTCGCAGCGTATAGATCTGTTCCGGCAGCATAGCTCTTTCCTCCTGCTGACAGCATACCCCGTCCGCCGGGCGCAGGCCAGCAAGCCCCGCCGTCAATCCCGCAACCGGCCGTTGCATCCGGGCTTTTTCTATTGTACACCGTCCCTCCTGCCCCCGCAAGGGCGGGCGCGGCGCGAAAAAACGCCCGCGCGTCTCCGCGCGGGCGCTTTGCCCGGTTCAGTATTCCCGGATGGGGATGGAGCCGTCGTCCTCCGCCTTCTCGATGGAGAGGATCTCCACCGTGTAGCGCACGGTGGGGCTGGCCTGCACCTCCGCCCGGTCCCCCACGTGCAGGCCCAGCACGGCCTTGCCGAAGGGGGATTCCTTGCTCACGATGCCGTGGAGCGGGTCCGTGCGGAGGGTGGTCACCAGCTGGATGCTCAGAGTCTTGCCGCTCTCCACCATGCGGACCCCCACCCTGTCGTACAGGCCCACCTCGTCGGCCTTCGACTCCTCGGAAATGATCTTCGCGGTCTTGATCATGTTCTCCAGATAGCGGATGCGGCTGCCGTTCTTGTTCTTGGCCCGCTTGGCCTCCTTATACTCGAAGTTCTCGCTGAGGTCGCCGAAGGCCCGGGTGCGCTTGACCTCCTCCAGCAGCTCCGGCATCAGCTCGCAGCGGCGGTAGCGCAGCTCCTCCTCCATCTTCTCGATATCCTTCTTCGTCAGCTCGTCATGCATGGACGCTCCTCCTCCCGGCTTCGTTTTTATCCAGCGGCAGTATACCACAGTTTCCCCCGCTTTGCCAGGGGGAGGCTGGCGAAAAAGCGTCCGGCGCGCCCGGGGCAACAAATCCTTGCTTGACGTTCCGCCCCGGCCTTTCCTATACTGGGGGCGAGGTGATGAAACATGTCTATCGGCAGCCGTCTCCGCCAGCTCCGTCTCGGCAGCGGCATGACCCAGGAGCAGGCGGCGGAAAAGCTGGGTGTCACCCGGCAGGCGCTGTCCAGCTATGAGCGGGACCGGACAAGGCCGGATATCGAAATGCTCGCGCGGCTCTGCGCCCTGTACGGGACCGACCTGGAGGGCCTGCTGTACGGACAGGAGCGCTCGCTGCGGGCGGCGCGACGCGTCAAAACGGCCGCCGCCGTGCTCTTCGTCCTGCTGCCGGTGCTGACGCTGTGCAGCTCCCTGCTGCTCTGGAGCGCCGGTCACTTCTTCCCCCTTCCGGAGGGACAGCTGCCGCAGGAGGAGATGCCGCTGCTCGTCTCCCACATGCGTCTGACGGACGCCTGGGGGATAGTGGACAGGGTCATTCTGATCCTCTCCCCGGCCGGTTTTCTGCTGCTGTTGCTCCTGCTGACGGTGGGCAAGTGCGTGATACCGCTGAAGCAAAAGCTTGCATACGCCGCCGCCCTCGCCGCCGGAATGCTGTGCGCCTCCCTGCCCTTCGCCGCTCTGGACCCGGTGAGGGAGGCGGGGGACTACACCCTCGTTCCGCTGGTCGTCACCGTCCGCCTGCTGCTCTTCCTGGCGGCGGACCTTGCGATCGAAGCGCTGCAAAAACGGAAAAAGCGCCCGCCCTGCTGAAAGGAAAAAGCCCCGCTGCCTGCATGGGCAGCGGGGCTTTTGTCGCTATGGCGCGCGGGTATCACTCCCCCGTGACCAGGGCGTACTTCTTCGCGTAGCTCTGGTAGAGGGAGGCGAAGTCCGGGTCCTCCTCCCGCACGGCGTGCAGGCGCTCGTGGAGGTCCAGGCTGGCGTGGGTCATCTCGATGACGCAGCCGGCGATATTGGAGCAGTGGTCCGCCACCCGCTCCAGGTCCGTCAGCACGTCGGACCAGACGAAGCCCGCTTCGATGGAGCAGCCGCCCTGCTGCAGCCGACGGATATGACGGGAGCGGAGCTGCTCCTTCAGCGTATCCACCACCTGCTCCAGCGGCTCCACCAGCGCCGCGGAGCGCAGGTCGTTGAGCAAAAAGGCGTTCAGCGCCAGACCCAGGATCTCGCTGACCGCGGAGGTCAGCAGCCCCAGCTCATGCCGGGCCGTGTCGGAGAAGCGGATGCCCTTGGTCTCCACCTCCTCCACGGACTCCACCAGGTTCACCGCGTGGTCGGAGATGCGCTCGAAATCCCCGATAAGGTGCAGGAGCTTGGCGGACTCGGCGTTGTCCTCGTCGCTCATGGGCAGAGCACTGAGCTTCACAAGATAGGTGCCGAGGATATCCTCGTAGTGGTCCGCCTCGTTCTCCTCCTCCCGCACCTGCTCGGCCAGGGCGGGGTCGTATTTGTCGAGCTGGGCGATGGCGGTCTTCATGGCGCGGACGGAGGTGTTGGCCATATCCTCCGCCACCTTGCGGCAGCGCTGCATGGCGATGGCGGGGGTGGTCAGGAGGCGCTCGTCCAGCTCGCTGCGCTTTTCCACCGTCTTGGTCTCCGGGATCAGCCGGTAGGCCAGCTTTTCCAGCCAGCCCGACATGGGCAGCAGCAGCGCCGTGCAGAGGACGTTGAAGGCGGTGTGAGCCACGGCGATGCCGAACTCATCCGCGGGGCCGTTCACAAAGGGCAGGTCGATGAGGGCGTTCACCACGCAGAACACGGTGAGCCACACCGCCGTGCCGATGACGTTGAAGCACAGGTGCACGGTGGCGGCCCGGCGGGCGTTGCGGGTGGTGCCCACGGAGGAGAGCATGGCCGTGACGCAGGTGCCGATGTTCTGGCCCATGATGATGGGGATGGCCGCGCCGAAGGTGATCTGGCCGGTGCTGGAGAGGGCCTGCAGGATACCCACGGAGGCGGAGGAGGACTGGATGATGGCCGTCAGCAGCGCGCCGGCCAGGACGCCCAGAACGGGATTGGTGAACAGCGTCAGGATATTGCGGAACTCCGGCACGTCCCGCAGCCCCGACACGGCGGCGGACATGGCGTCCATGCCGAACATCAGCGTGGAAAAGCCCAGCAGGATCATGCCCACGTCCTTTTTCCGGCTGCTCTTGCCAGACATGTACAGCACGATGCCGACGGCCGCCAGGATGGGCGTGAAGGAGGAGGGCTTGAGCAGCCGTATGAAGAAGTTGTCGCTCTCAATGCCCGTGAGGCTCAGGATCCAGGCCGTGACCGTGGTGCCCACGTTGGCGCCCATGATGACATTGATGGCCTGCTTCAAGGTCATGAGCCCGGAGTTCACGAAGCCCACCACCATGACCGTGGTGGCGGAGGAGGACTGGATCACCGCCGTCACGCCCAGGCCCGTGAAGAAGCCCGCGGCCTTGCTGGTGGTCAGGCGGCCCAGCAGCGCCTTCAGGCTGTTGCCGGCGCTCTTTTCCAGGTACTCGCCCATGAGGTTCATGCCCAGCAGAAACAGGCACAGCCCCCCGACGAGATTCAATACGTCAAAAATGTCCATTCGTTCGATTCCTTTCCCTTGAAGGATATGATTTCACTGTCTTCCTGTTTGTATTCCGCTTTCAGTGTAAAGGGCCAATCTTAAATCCGAAACCGCAAACAGGTTAAATCCAGGTTAAATGTGAAATCCATGCAAAAAAAGCGTGAAAAAAACGGGGCCGCTCCCGGCCCCGCTGAAAACAGCAATACGCCGCGTGCACGCCGCGGCGGAAAATGATTTTATCTGCGCCTGCGGGCGCAAGTTTTTACATCAGCTGCTGCTCGTTGATCATGAGCTTGAACTCCAGCCCCAGCGTCTCCGCCGCCTTGCGGCAGAGCAGCATCCGCTGCATGAATATCTCGAAATACTCCATCACCGAGCTGTAGTGGGTGTCCACGGAAAGCTTCAGCTTCACCAGGGTGTGGCTCTCGTTGATCTTCAGCTCCGCCTTCTTCACGGAGTAGTTCACCCGGTCGTGGATGTCGAAATGGCTCTCGTCCCGGTTGCGGACGCGGCTGCGCCGCACATCGGACTTGTCCGCCAGGATCAGCGCCGCCGCCATGGGGCTCACCGGCTTGCCGGTGCCCTCGTCGTGGTTGCCGATGGCGGTGACGATCTCGCTGATCTCCTCCGGGGGCATGCCCAGGTTGTCCAGGATGCGGAAAGCCATGACCGCCCCGCTCTGGGAGTGGTCGATGCGGTTGACCAGGTTCCCGATATCGTGGAGGTAGGCCGCGATCTGGGCCAGCTCGATGACCCGGGCGTCATAGCCCAGGGTCTGCAGGATATAGCGGCACTTGTCCGCCACCAGGCCCACATGGGCGAAGCTGTGCTCCGTAAAGCCCAGGGCAACCAGGGACTCGTCCGCCTTGCGGATATAGGTGTTGATGGCCTCGTTATGGCGTATCTCTTCAAAAGTGATCATACATTCACTCCTTAAAAATCACGGTGATGGCGGTGCCGCGGCCCGGCTCGCTCTCCAGCTCCAGCCGGGCGTTGTGGTACTGGGCCGCGTGCTTGACGATGGACAGGCCCAGGCCCGTGCCGCCGACGGCGCGGCTGTGGCTCTTGTCCACCCGGTAAAAGCGCTCGAACACCCGGCTCTGGTGGGCATAGGGGATGCCGATGCCGGTGTCCGCGACGCAGAGCCGGGTCTCCCGCTCGCCCTTCGCCACGGAGACGGTGACGCTGCCGCCCTCCCGGTTATACTTGATGGCGTTGTCGCAGAGGTTATAGAGCATTTCGCCCAGCAGCGTGCGGACGCCGGTGATCCACGCCTCGTCTCCCGTGAGGGAGAGGGTCACGCCCTTCTTCTCCGCCGGGCTGCGCAGGCTCTCCAGCGTCTCGTCCGCGAGAGCGCGCAGCTCCACCCGCTCCCGCTCCATGGGGGCGCTGCCCTCGTCCAGGCGGGAGAGGTCGATGATGTCGTCCACCAGGGCGATGAGGCGGCTGGACTCCCGGTAGATGTCCCCGGAGAACTCCTTCATCTTCTCCAGCGGCACCAGCCCCTCCTTCATCAGCTCCGCGAAGCCGGAGATGGAGGTCAGGGGCGTTTTCAGCTCGTGGGAGACGTTGGCGGTGAACTCCCGGCGCAGGGCCTCCCGCTCCTGCCGCTCCGTCACGTCCATCATGATGACCACCACGCCCGTCACCTGCCCGTCGGCCACCACCGGGTTCGCCACCACCTGATAGGTGCCGCTCTCCGGCGTCAGCAGCATCTCCGCGTGCTCGCCGGCCAGGGCCGCCGTGGCGGCGCTGAGGATCTCTCCCCGGCAGACGCTCTGGCGCAGGCTGGACACCTCCGCCCCGGAGGAGAGCAGCTGCAGGGCGCTGCGGTTGCCCGAGAGGATGTTCAGCTGGCGGTCCACCAGCAAAAAGCCCTCCCGCATGTTGTTGGTGATGGCTTCAAATTCCCGCTGCCGCTTCCCCAGCTCGTCCATCTGCCGGCGGATGGTGCGGTTCTGCTCCCGCACACGGCCCACCAGGGGCTCCAGCTCCGGATAGACGCTGCCCACGTCGGGGTCCCCCAGGTCCATGCGGTTGATGGGCCGGACGATCTGCCGCGCCAGACGGTAGGCCAGCAGCAGGGACAGGCCCAGCGCCAGCAGCACCACCCACAAAAGCGGTCCTGCCATGCGCAGCAGCACCGCCGCCACCGTCTCCTGGGTGCAGGACAGGCGCACCACCGTCCCGTCCGCCAGGCGCTCGGCATAATACAGGGTCTTTTCCATCAGGGTACCGGACTCGTGGGTGCTCTGGCCTCTGCCCTCGGCCAGGGCCTGGGCCACCTCCTCCCGGTCCAGATGGTTCTCCATCCGGGCCGCGTCCGCCGCGCTGTCGTACAGCACCGTGCCGTCCGCCGCGATCCAGGTCAGGCGCTCGTCCGTCTCCAGGGTCTTGAGATAGTCCCCGCCCATGAGGTCCATGCCGTGGGCCACATAGTCCGTCTCCGCCGCCAGCCCCTCGAACACCTGCCGCTCGTGGTACTCGTACTGCGCCCCCAGCAGCAGCGTGCAGCACAGCACCAGCACCACCAGGCCCGCGAGAAAGACGCTGCGGAAAATGCGCCCGGTCATTCGTCTCCTCCGATCTTATAGCCCACGCCCCGCACCGTCTCGATGCAGCGGCCCGCCTCGCCCAGCTTCGACCGCAGGGTGCGGATATGCACGTCCAACGTCCGGTTCTCCCGGTCCAGCTCGCAGCCCCAGATGCGGTCCATCAGGGTGCTGCGGGTCAGCACCACGCCCTGGTTCTCCAGCAGCAGGCACAAAAGCTCGAATTCCTTATAGGTCAGGGGCACGTCCCGTCCCTCCACACGCACGAGGTGCTTCTCCGGGCAGACGTACAGCTGCCCCACCCGGTACTCCGTGCAGGCGGACTCCGTCTCCGTGCGGCGCAGCACCGCCCGCACCCGGGCCACCAGCTCCATCATGCCGAAGGGCTTGGAGATGAAGTCGTCCGCCCCCTCGTCCAGGCCCACCACGCGGTCGTATTCCGTGTTCTTCGCCGTGAGCATGATGACCGGCAGGCGGCGGGTGGCGCCGCCGAGCCGCAGCTTCCGCAGGATGGACAGGCCGTCCTCCTCCGGCAGCATGATGTCCAGCAGCAGCAGCTCCGGCTGCTCCTCCGCCATGGCCTTCCAGAAGGCGGAGGGCAGGGCGAAGCCCCTGGCCTGATACCCCTGGCTCTCCAGCGTATACACCACCAGCTTGCGGATGCTGTCGTCGTCCTCCAGCAGATAGATCATGCGCTCACCTCGCTGCTCTCCCAGTTTTCTCCCAGTATAGGGGAAATGTGTAAAATACAAAACCCGTTTCATGTTAAATTTATGTTAAAATTGGAGAAAAGTCAATTTCAAACGCGAAAAAAGCGAAGATGTATTTCCCCATTTTGTTTTTCTCTGCTATACTTATGCTTGGGATCATGTGGGTCTGTGCCCCTCGCCCCGTGTCGGCCTGGGATCAATAAGAACGAAAAAATGGGAGAGTGATCGGAATGGGCCTTTCCAATATCATCTCGCTGCTCAGCGGCGTGGCGCTGTTCCTCTTCGGCATGACGCTGATGGGCGACGGGCTGAAAAAGGTGGCCGGCAGCAGGCTGGAGATCGTGCTGTACAAGCTCACCAGTTCGCCCTGGAAGGGGCTGCTGCTGGGCACCGCCGTCACCGCCGTGATCCAGTCCTCCTCCGCCACATCCGTGATGGTGGTGGGCTTCGTCAACTCCGGCATGATGCAGTTCCGGCAGGCCATCGGCATCGTCCTGGGCGCCACGCTGGGCACCAGCGTCACCGGGTGGATCATCTGCCTGTCCGACCTGGGGACCGGGGGCGGCTGGGTCTCCCTGCTCTCCACCACCACTCTCACCGGCGTCATCGCCGTGGCGGGCATCATCCTGCGCATGTTCTGCAAGTCCCCCGTCAAGCACCACGTGGGCGACATCCTCATGGGCTTCGCCGTCCTCATGTTCGGCATGAGCGCCATGAGCGGCTCCATGGCCCCCCTGAAGGAGAGCCAGGAGTTCATCCAGATCCTCACCTCCTTCTCCAACCCCCTCCTGGGCATCCTGGTGGGCGCGGCCTTCACCGCGGTGCTGCAGAGCGCCTCCGCCGCCGTCGGTATCGTGCAGGCTCTGGCCGGCACCGGGGCGCTGACCTTCTCCGCCGCCTTCCCCCTGCTCATGGGTATCGGCATCGGCGCGGCGGTCCCCGTGCTGCTCTCCGCCCTGGGCGCCAACGTCAACGGCAAGCGCACCGCCTACGTCTACCTCCTCATCGAGGTGCTGGGCGTGGTCATCTGGGGGCCCGTGGTCTACGGCATCAACGCCCTCTGGCCCCTGCCCTGCATGAACATGGTCATGACCAGCGTGGGCATCGCCGCGCTGAACACCCTCTTCCGCCTGGCCACGCTCCTGGTCCTGGCCCCCTGCATCGGCCTGATGGACCGCTTCAGCCGCTTCGTCATCAAGGACAAGCCCGAGGCCTCCCTCCCCGACATGGAGCGGCTGGAGGAGCGTTTCCTCCAGCACCCCGCCCTGGCCATCGAGCAGAGCCGCATCGTCATCAACTCCATGGCCCAGAAGGCGGAGGAGAACCTGTTCGCCGCCTTCGCCCTGCTGCGGAACTATTCCGAGTCCGGCTTCGCCCGTGTGGAGGAGCTGGAGTCCGTGGTGGACCGCTATGAGGACAAGCTGGGCACCTACCTTGTGAGCATCAGCCAAAAGGAGCTGACCGGCAAGCAGAACGAGGACATGTGCGAATTCCTCCACACCATCTCCGACTTCGAGCGGATCTCCGACCACGCGCTGAACATCGCGGAGACCGCCCGGGAGATCCACCAGAAGAACATCGTCTTCTCCGAGGCCGCCGCCCAGGAGCTGTCCGTCATGCAGCGGGCGGTGTCCGAGATCGTCTCCATCTCCATCGAGGCCTTCCAGCGCAAGGACCTGGACTACGCCCGCCGGGTGGAGCCGCTGGAGGAGCTGATCGACAGCCTCTGCGACGAGATGAAGCTGCACCACATCGACCGGCTGCAGAAGGGCGTCTGCACCCTGCACCAGGGCTTTGTGTTCAACGACCTGCTGACCAACTACGAGCGGGTGGCGGACCACTGCTCCAACATCGCCGTGGCCCTCATCGAGCTGGAGTCCGACGCCTTCGACACCCACGAGTACCTCAACAGCCTCCGGGAAGTGCGGGACTCCGCCTTCGCCAGGTATTTTGAGGAGTACCGGCAAAAGTATTCCCTGGACTCCGCCGTCCCCACCACCTCCTCGGAGACCTGAATATGAAAAAAACCGCCGCGGCGCTGAAGCGCCGCGGCGGTCTCGCATTCATCGGGCAGGGGCAGTGCGCGGGAACAGGGGCGCGCCGTCCGGCCCCTCACTTCAGCCGGCAGCCGTCCAGCGCCCGGCGCACGCAGGCGAGGAAGCTGCGGCGGCTGCGCTCCGTCTCCTCCTCCGTCCACTCCCGGGCCAGCTGCTCCTTGAGATAGCCCATGAACAGGTGGATCAGCAGGGAGTTGAGGTACCGCGCGTCCTCCCGGGTGACCCAGCCGTCCTCCGCGCAGCGGGAGATGAGCAGGAAGTCGCGCCGGTCGAAGCTGCCGTCGGTGAACACCGCCGCCAGCGCCGGCGTCAGGCCCACCATGTCCTCGGGGAAAATGGCGTAATACGTGCGGAAGATCTCCTCGATCTCCCGGCTGTGCCGCCCGAAAAAGAGCTTGTCGAACAGCTGCGGATGGGCGAAGGAATGCTTGGAAAAGCAGTCCCACACCATGAGATAGGTCTGCAGCGTGTTTTCCGACTGCTCGTAGCACTTCGCCACGTCCTCCAGATAGCCCGCCAGGTAGCGCAGCGACGCATAGGTCACCAGCTCGTCCAGGTCCTTGAAATAGTGGTAGATATTGGCGGTGTTGCAGCCCATCTCCCGGCCGATCCGCCGGATGCTGACCGCCTCCACCCCCTCGGTGGAGATCAGGCGGTATGTCTCCTCGATAAAGCGCTTTTGCGTCAGATCCTCCCGCATATTCTCCCCCCTTTCGATTTTAGGATAGACGAGGCCGCCGCCGCTGTCAAGGCCTTTCCCCCTTCGCATATAAAATGCCGTCCTCCCTTTTCAAATCGCAAATCCTGTGCTAAAATGCTATGATAGAAAAAGAGTACGGTTTTCCCTGCGGGGACCGGGAAGGGGGCGTTTGGATGAAAAAGCGGGTCTGCTCCGCACTGGTGCTGCTGTGCCTGCTGCTGACGCTCTGCGGCGCCGCGCTGGACGGCCAGGCAGCCACGGTCTATTTCACCGCCTCCAACGACACGCTGCTGGAGCTGTCGGACGACACCATGCCCTTTTGGAGCGGCAGCCAGCTCTACGTCCCCGTCTCCGCCTTCAGCAGCGGCGGTCTTGGCATCTCGGACTCCTACAACGTCGCCAAGAAGACCCTGACCCTGCGCCGCTCCAGCTTCCGCCTCATCTGCAACCTCTCCTCCGGCATGACGGTGGACAGCGACGGCAACGTCTATGAGTTCACCGCCCTGGAGAAGGGCGGGGTCCTCTTCCTGCCCATCAACCCGGTCTGCCGCATCTTCTCCCTGAGCTGCTCCACCCGCAGCGTCCCCAACGGCTATCTCGTGCGCATCCGCAACGAGAACGCCGTCTTCTCCGACGAGGCTTTCATCGCCAACGCCTCCGCCATGCTCGCCAGCCGCTACGCCAGCTACGAGGCCGCGAAGAGGGGGACGGAGGGCCCCTCCTCCCAGGAGCCGGACGGGGAAACGGAGGAGACGGGCCGGGTGCTGTACCTGGGCTTCACGGTGCGTTCCGCCGAGGCGGCGCAGCGCTGGCTGGAGGCCTGCAGCGGCACGGCGCACCACGCCACCTTCTTCCTGACGGAGGAGTTTTTCCAGGACGACGGCGAAGCCGCGGCGGAGGCCGTCCGCCGCGTCCTCTCCGAGGGGCACAGCCTGGGTCTCGCCGGCGGCGACGGCGGCGCCGCCCAGGCGCTGGCGGCGCTGCGCAGCGGCAACGAGGCGCTCCAGCGCATGGCCTGCGTCAAGACCCGTCTGGCATACCTGCCCCAGGGCGCCGCGGAAACCGCGGAAAAAGAGGGCTACTGCCCCGTGGGCTTCGACCTCTCCTGCGCAGGGGAAACGGAGCTGTCCTCCTCCGCCATTTCCCGCCTGCTGAACGGAGCGGGGACCGCCGCGAGGCTGGAGCTGGGGGATTCTCTCAGCGCCTCATCGCTGCGCCTGCTGCTCAGCCGCGCCGCCGACCGCGGCTACACGGGGCAGTGCTTCCGTGAGACCGCCTATTGATCCCCCGTCCCCGCGCCTCAGGCCGCAGGCCGCGCCGCCGGAGACGGCACACAGTCCATGGCGCTGTGCTGCCGCACAGCGATACAGAACGAAAAACGGAACAGGAGTATGACAAATATGGCAAGAGATATCCTGGTCGTGGAAGACGACCCCAATATTGTGGAGCTGATCCGCATGTATCTGGACAAGGAGGGCTTCGGCGTCCGCATCGCCATGGACGGCGGCAAAGCGGTGGAGGAGTTCCAGAAGAAGGAGCCGGACCTGATGCTGCTGGACATCATGCTGCCCGTCATGGACGGCTGGGGCGTCTGCGCCAAGGTGCGGGAGACCTCCCGGGTCCCCATCATCATGCTGACGGCGAAAAGTGAGGTGTTCGACCGCATCCAGGGCCTGGAGATGGGCGCGGACGACTACCTCGTCAAGCCCTTCGAGATGAAGGAGCTCATCGCCCGCATCAACGCGGTGCTGCGCCGCACCGAGATCCCGGAGGATACGCGCAAGCGCCTGGTCTTCGACAAGCTCATCATCGATCTGGACTCCTACGAGCTGGTGGTGGACGGCAAGAAGATCGACACGCCCCCCAAGGAGCTGGAGCTGCTGTACCATCTGGCCGCCACCCCCAACCGGGTCTATACCCGCAACCAGCTGCTGGACGAGGTGTGGGGCTTCGACTACTTCGGCGACTCCCGCACGGTGGACGTACACATCAAGCGCCTGCGGGAAAAGGTGGAGAACGTCTCCGACCAGTGGGCGCTGCGCACGGTGTGGGGCGTGGGCTATAAGTTCGAGCTGCTGGGCGGCTCCCAGAGCGGCAAATGAACATGAAGAAAACCACGCAGAACCCTTCCGGGAAGCGGCCCCCCTTCCGGAGCCTGTACTGGCGGCAGCTGGCCCTGACCCTGGGCATGGTGCTGCTGACGCTGGTACTGCTGGGGCTGGGCTTCTTCGCCATGAGCTACAACTACATCCGCTCCGAGACCGCCGGCACCATGCAGAAAAACGCGGAGGTGGTGGCCCAGATCGCCTCCAATTACATTCAGGACGGCAGGATCGCCCAGGACCAGGATTTCCACACCCTGGCCAGCTTCGCCAGCTCCGCCGTCGACAATGAGTTCCTCATCTGCAGCGTGGACGGCACCGCCCTTCTGACCACCGACGACTCTCAGGCCGGGAAGAGCTTCCGCCTGCCGGACGACATCCTCCGGAGCGTGCTGGAGGAGGGCTCCTACAGCGGCACCGGCACCCTGGGCGGCGTCTATCAGGTCAAGCAGTTCGTGGTGGCCCTGCCCATCCTCTCCCCCGCGGGGGACGAGGTCACCGGCATCGCCGTGGCCCTGACGGAGGCCTCCTCCCTCACCGCCCTCTGGCGGACCACGTTGGCGCTGTTCTGGCTGGCCGGCGTGACCGTGCTGGTCATCGCCTTCCTCGTCACCTCCTACACCACCATGCAGCAGGTCCGGCCCATCCAGGCCATGGTGCAGGCCACCCGCCGCTACGCGGGCGGCAATTTCGATTCCCGCATGTACGACTACGGCCGCACCGACGAGATCGGCGAGCTGGCCGCCTCCTTCAACGCTATGGCGGATACGCTGCAGCAGACGGAGCAGCAGCGGCGGGAATTCATCGCCAACATCTCCCATGAGCTGAAGACCCCCATGACCACCATCGCCGGCTACACCGACGGCATCCTGGACGGCACCATCCCGCCGGAGAAGCAGGAGCATTACCTGCGCATCATCTCCGACGAGAGCCGCCGCCTCTCCCGCCTGGTGCGGCGGATGCTGGAGGTGTCGCAGCTCCAGACGCTGGACCTGGCCCATGAGAAAAAGCAGTTCGACGTGTGCGAGAGCATGCGCCGCGCCATCATCTCCATGGAGCACAAGATCCGCCAGCGTGGCCTGGACGTGGACGTGCAGATGCCCGACGAGCCCACGCTGGTGCTGGGCGACACGGACCTCATCACCCAGGTCATCTATAACCTGCTGGAGAACGCCGCCAAGTTCGCCACGCCCGCCTCCACGCTCTATCTCGGCATCAGTGAGCAGAACGACAAGGCCCTCGTTTCCGTGCGCAACCACGGCGACACCATCCCGGCGGAGGAGCTTCCCCACCTGTTTGAGCGCTTCCACAAGAGCGACAAGTCCCGCAGCGAGGACAAGGACGGCGTGGGACTGGGCCTGTATGTGGTCAAGACGATTTTGGAGCAGCACGGGGAAAAGATCGTGGTCACCAGTGAAAACGGCCTGACCACCTTCACCTTTACGCTGCAGCTTGCCAAGTAAAGGAAGTGGCAAACATGAGCCTATTGGAAAAGGACCCCCGGGAAGTGACGCTGTATTACGGCGGCGCGCAGGAGGTGGTGGAGACCTACCGGCAGGAAACGCCCCTGCCGTCGGTCCCCGGCCGCCGCGTGGCGAAACCGCCGCAGAGAAAGCGCCGCAGGCGGGGGATCATCGTCTTTCTCGCGCTGATGGCGCTGCTGGCCGTGGTGGTAGCGGTCAGCTACAGCCTCGCGCCCCGCGGCGAGAGCCACGCCGCCTTCGGGGAGGAGGACGGGGAGGAGACTGCCGAGCCCTGCACCATCCCCCTGTACGAGGGGGAGGACACGGCGGAGATGACTCTGGAACCCCCGGCGGGCGACACGCTCTCCGCCCAGGAGATCTATCAGCTGGTCAACCCCGCCGTGGTGACGGTCATCGGCCAGCTGGAGGATAAGCAGAGCGTGGGCACCGGGGTCATCTTCTCGGAAAACGGCTTCATCCTCACCAACGCCCACGTCATCGAGGGCTGCTCCGCCTGCCTGGTGGTCCTGGCCGAGGGGGGCTATCCCTACGACGCCACGCTGGTGGGCTATGACAGCGACGAGGACCTGGCGGTGCTGAAGATTGAGGACGAGGACCGCAGCTTTCCCACCGTGCGCTTCGGCGACTCCGACGCCCTCTGGGTGGGCGAGCCGGTGTACGCCATCGGCAACCCCCTGGGCATCGACCTGCGGGGCACCTTCACCAGCGGCATGGTCTCCGGCCTGAGCCGGGAGATCACCGTGGGCGGCGTGACGCTGCAGCTGCTGCAGACGGATGCGGCACTGAACAACGGCAACTCCGGCGGCCCCCTGATCAATGAGCGGGGCCAGGTCATCGGCATCAACACGGCGAAGATGCAGTCCGCCTACTCCAGCGTGGAGGGCATCGGCTTTGCCATCCCCACCTCCGACGCGGTGAAAAAGGTCAACGACCTCATCCGTTACGGCGCTGTCCAGCCCTCACCCGCGGTGGGCATCACCGTGGCGCCCCTGTCGGAGCGGACGGAGGACGGCCACGGCGGACTGGAGGTGTGGGAGGTCACCCCCGGCGGGGCCGGAGACCTGGCGGGCATCCAGCCGGGCGACGTGGTCATCCGGGCCGACGGCCAGGAGCTGGCGGAGAACGACGACCTGATTGCCATCCGCGACACGCACCGGGTGGGAGACACGCTGACGCTGGATGTCTGCCGCGGCGGCGAGCATTTCACCGCCGAGGTCGTCCTGCAGGAGGGCTGAATCTTCCCTTCCCGGCGAAATACACCGAAGCAGGAGGCAGCCCCTATGAAGATCAAGACGAAATCCCTCTCCTATGAGGAGGTTATGGCCCTCCCCCGCCCCAGGCGCAAGCCGCCCGTCCGTCCGAGCCTCCTGCTGCGCACCCTGCTGCGCCTTGCCTCAGAGGCGGAGCTGCGGCAGGTGGGCTTCACCTGCGCGCGCAGCCGCCTGGAGGCGGCGGGAGACGGCCCCTGGCTCGTCCTCATGAACCACTCCAGCTTCATCGACCTGGAGATCGCGGAAAAGCTGCTGTATCCCCGGCCCTTCAGCATCGTCTGCACCTCCGACGGCTTCGTGGGCAAGGAGTGGCTCATGCGGCAGCTGGGCTGCATCCCCACGCAGAAATTCGTCACGGACGTGGGACTCATCGGCGATATGCGCTGCGCGCTGCAGGAAAAGGGCTGCAGCGTGCTGATGTACCCCGAGGCGAGCTACAGCTTTGACGGCCGCCCCACCCCTCTGCCCCGCAAGTTGGGGGTACTGCTGAAAAAGCTGGACGTACCGGTGGTGACCATCCTCACCAAAGGCGCGTTCTCCCGGGACCCCCTGTATAACGGCCTGCAAAAGCGGCGGGTGCCGGTGAGCGCCCACATCTCCTGCCTGCTGACACGCGAGGAGATCCGGGAGAAGCCCGTGGCCGAGCTGGACGCGGCGCTGGACAGCGCCTTCACCTTCGACGGCTTTGCCTGGCAGTATGAAAACCGCGTGGAGATCACGGAGCCTTTCCGGGCCGACGGGCTGAACCGCATCCTCTACCGCTGCGCCCGCTGCGGCGAGGAGGGCGGCATGGAGGGCAGGGAGACCACCCTTACCTGCCGCCGCTGCGGCAAGCGCTACACCCTCACTACGCTGGGGCGGCTGCAGGCGGAGGAGGGGGAGACGGAGTTTCCCCACATCCCCGACTGGTACGCCTGGGAGCGGCAGCAGGTCCGTGCGGCGCTGCTGGACGGTTCCTACCGGCTGGAGGCGGAGGTGGACATCGGCATGATGGTGGACTTCAAGGCCATCTATATGGTGGGCTCCGGCCACCTGACCCACGATCTCGGCGGCTTCACGCTGACGGGCTGTGAGGGGAAGCTGCAGTACCGCCAGGGTCCGCTGGCCTCCTACGGGCTGTATTCCGACTACTTCTGGTATGAGCTGGGGGATGTGATCTGCATCGGCAACAGCGACCGGCTCTATTACTGCTTCCCCAAGGGCGGGGACGTGGTGGCCAGGACCCGCATGGCGGCGGAGGAGCTGTATAAGCTCTATAAGTCCCGCACCCTGACCCTGCCGAAGCGCGCCGCGAAGGAAGTATGAAACGCTATAATAACGCCCCGGCGGAGTTTCTCCGCCGGGGCGTTTGTTGTACGCTGGGCTTTTCTCAGGTGGTCAGCGCAGCACCACGTTTTCCTCCCCCAGCACCTCCTTCAGCTCCGCGAGGAAGGAGGGGTAGAGCAGGCAGCGGCTCCCCAGGAGCTTGCCCGTGTCCGCCACGCGGATCTTGAGCGTATTCTCCCCCTCGAACATCTGCAGCAGCAGCTGCACCCGCCGCATCTCGGGGCTGTCCAGCGAGGGCACCCGCAGATACAGCGTCCGCCGGTCCGCCGCCGGCTCCTCCTCCGGCGGCGGCAGTTCCTCGCCGGCCTCCAGCGGCTCGGCGTAGTCGCACATGAGCTGCGGCGCCTTTTCGTCCCGCACGGAGAGCCGGCCCCGGGCCAGGATGACCTGCCCCTCCCGAAGGTAGCTGCCGCAGTTCTCCAGCGTCCTGCTGAAGCAGAGCATCTCCATGGAGCCGGCGCCGTCCTCCACCGTGACATAGGCCATGAGGGAGTTGTTCTTGGTGGTCTTGGTCTTGCTGGAGGTCACCACCCCCGCGATGGCCAGGCGCTGGCCGTCCCGGAAGCGGGAGGGGCCGCTCTCGTCCGCGAAATCCTCCGCGATGGCGTGGAGCGGCACGGCGCCCCGGGCCTTGGCCAAGGCGCGGCAGCTGTCCATGGGATGGCCGGAGATATAGAGGCCCACGGCCTCCTTCTCCTTGGCCATCAGGTGCTGCCGCGTGAACTCCGGCACGTCCGGCAGGGTGATGCCGGTCTTTTTCTTTTCCGCCGCGCCGCCGCCGAAGAGGTCGAACTGTCCCTCCACGTTCTGCCGGCGGTCCGCCGCGATGCTGTCGAGCAAGCGCTCGTAGACGGCGATGAGCTGGGAGCGGCGTGCGCCCAGGCTGTCGAAGGCCCCGGCGTAGATCAGGTTCTCCAGCGCGCGCTTGTTCATTTCGCTCTCGATCATGCGCTCGCAGAAGTCCTGAAAGGAGGTAAAGGGGCCGCCCCTCTCCCGCTCCCGCACGAGGGTCTGGATAAAGCCCCGGCCGATGTTCTTGATGGCCACCAGGCCGAAGCGGATGCCCTCCTCCT
>JBJDYT010000033.1:0-26184 GCA_051867635.1 Oscillospiraceae bacterium | reverse complement strand
CATGGAGCTGTCAAAACGGTCGTAAGCGCCGCCGTGACCCGGCAGAAGGTTGCCGTAATCCTTGATGCCCGCCTCCCGCTTGATGACGGAAAGGCTCAGGTCGCCCAGCTGTCCCACGGCGCTGCCCACGATGCCGTAGGCGATGAGGGAGGGATAGCTCACGGGACAGGGCATAAAGCAATTGACCACGATGCCCCACAGCACCATGCCGAGGGCGCCGCCCACGAGACCTGCCACGCCGCCCTCCACCGTCTTTTTCGGGCTGACATAGGGGGCCATCTTATGCTTGCCGAAGAGCATGCCGCCGAACATGGCGAAGCTGTCGCCGATGAAGGCGGTGAAAAACGGCGTCAGCACATAGATCTTGCCGTAGTCCGGGTCCGCCCGCAGCAGGAAGATGCAGCTCAGCAGCAGCGGAAAGACCACGCCCGCCACCATGGCGGCGGTGACGTCGCTGAAGGGGATGGAATCCTTCCCGTAGCAGCAGATGGACACGGCGAACAGGGCGTAAATGAACAGCACCGCGAAGCAAAGCGCCGCCGGCAGGCCGAACAGGTGCAGCCCCAGGGGGATCACCACCGCCGCCGTGATGGTCATATACTGCAGGCGGCCGGCGTTTTTCCCCACGGCCCGCATCAGCTCAAAGGCCCCGATGCCCGCGATGGCGCAGACCAGCAGCGCCGTGGCCCAGGCTGGCAGCACCAGCAGCACCACCAGCAGAAGCGGAATACCCACACCCGCAACGATCAATCTCTGTTTCATGCTAAAAACCTCCACGCGCCCCCGGGGCGCTCCACGAAAAAATCCTCCCGTCCACGCGGGAAAAGGCCGCGGCGCTTACTTCACGCCGCCGAAGCGGCGGTCCCGCCGCTGAAAGCTCACGATGGCCTGCCGCAGCTCCTCCTCGCCGAAGTCCGGCCAGAGGGTGTCGCAGAAATAAAACTCGCTGTACGCGCACTGCCAGAGCAGGAAGTTGGAGATGCGCTCCTCCCCGCTGGGCCGGATGATCAGCTCCGGGTCCGGGAGGTCGTGGGAGTCAAGATAGCCCGCGAAGGACGCCTCCGTCAGCTCCTCCGGCCTGGCCCGTCCCGCGGCGCAGTCCGCCGCAAAGGCCCGCGCGGCCCGGACGATCTCGTCCCGGCCGCCGTAGTTCAGGCAGATGTTCGCCTCAAAGCCCGTCATGCGGCGGGAGATGGCGTTGGTGCGGTCCACGAGCTTACGCAGCTCCGGCGCGATGGCGGAGAGGTCGCCGAGAAAGCGCAGGCGGATGTTGTCCCGCTCCATGCTTTCGATGGCCTCCAGCAGGTACTGCTTCAAAAGGCCCATGATGGCGCCCACTTCCTCCTCCGAGCGCTTCCAGTTCTCCGTGGAAAAGGCGTATACCGTGAGATGCTCGATGCCCATGTCACGGCAGCAGGTGGCGATCCTGCGGAAGGTCTCCGCCCCCGCCTTGTGCCCGGCGGTGCGGGGCAGGCCCCGCTGCCTGGCCCAGCGCCCGTTGCCATCCATAATGATAGCAATATGGCGGGGCAGGCGGTCAAAATCCACCTGCCCCGCCCGCATATCCTCTCTTGCCGGCGCCATCAGACCGCCATGAGCTCCTTCTGCTTTTCTTCCAGGAGTACATCGATCTCCTTGCACTTGTCATCGGTCAGCTTCTGCAGGTCCTTCTCCAGGTCCTTGCGGTCGTCCTCCGTGATGACGGAGTCCTTCTCCAGCTTCTTGATGGCGTCCATGGCGTCGCGGCGGATGTTGCGCACCGCCACCTTGCCGCCTTCGGAATACTTGTGGATCTGCTTGACCAGCTCCTTGCGGCGCTCCTCCGTCAGCTGGGGGAAGGTCAGGCGGATGGCCCGGCCGTCGTTCTGGGGGTTGATGCCCAGGTCAGACTCCTGGATGGCCTTGGAGATGCCCTTCAGGGCGGAGGCGTCCCAGGGGGTGATGAGCAGCTGCCGGGGATCCGGAGAGCTGATGGCCGCGATCTGGTTGATGGGGGTGGCGGCGCCGTAGTAGTCCACGGTGATGCGGTCCAGCACCGCGGCGTTGGCGCGGCCCGCCCGCACGGCGGCGAAGTCCGAAGCCACAGATTTGATGCTCTTATCCATTCTCTCTGCGAAGGGTTTCAGTTCTGCCTTGATAGCCATAGGTCAAGCCTCCTTTACGATCGTTCCGATCTGTTCTCCGCGGATGGCGCGGATAATATTTTCAGGATCCTTCAGCGCGAAGACCAGCACAGGGATGTGGTTGTCCATGGACAGGGACGTGGCCGTGGAATCCATGACGGCCAGGTGCCGCGCCAGCACCTCCTCATAGGTGATGGCGTCAAACTTCTCCGCCGCAGGGTTCTTGGCGGGGTCGGAATCGTACACGCCGTCGATGTTCTTTGCGAGCAAGATCACGTCGGCGTTGATCTCCGCCGCGCGGAGGACCGCCGCCGTGTCCGTGGAGAAGAAGGGACTGCCGATGCCGCAGCCGAACAGCACCACGCGGCCCTTTTCCAGGTGCCGCACCGCTCTGGCGCGGATGTAGGGTTCCGCCACCTCCCGGATCTCCAGCGCCGTCATGATGCGCACGGGGACGCCCTTTTGCTCCAGCACGTCCGCCACCGCCATGCAGTTCATGGCCGTGGCCAGCATCCCCATGTGGTCCGCCCGGGTGCGCTCGATGTAGCCCTCGCCGTTTTTCACGCCCCGCCAGAAGTTGCCGCCGCCGATGACGATGCCGACCTCCACGCCCATCTCGGCGCAGCGCTTGATCACGTCGCAGACCCGGCCGATCACCTCGAAATCCAGGCCGAAATGCTTCTCGCCCGCCAGCGCCTCGCCGCTGATCTTCAGCAGGACGCGCTTATATTTCGGTTCCTCCATGCCTCTTTACCACTCCCATGCCGTTATTGATTTTGCTGTGACGCCTCTCCGGTCCCGGTGGGAGAGACCCATGGGGACCGGCCGCAGGTAACGCCTTCATTTTACCCTACTTTTCCGCGCTTGCATAGAGGGGAAATGTAAATTTTTTGCCGTGGGGAGGGCGGAAAAACGTCCGCCGGAAGGGCTCCGGCGGACGTGGGATATGCCGCCGCGCCGCCGCGGCCACCTGTTTCGCCCCTCAGCGCAGCGCGGCGCTGAGGGCGGAAAGGAGGGCCTCCTTCCCCGCCCCCGTCTCCGCAGAGAAGGGGATGAGGATATCTCCCTCCTGCAGGGCCAGGGTCTCCCGGATGCGGAGGAGATTCGTCTCCACCTCGCTTTTTTTCAGCTTATCCACCTTGTTGGCCGCCACCACCACGGGACAAGCCGCGCCGCAGAACCAGCCGTACATGGTCTGATCGTCCGCCGTGGGCTTGTGCCTCGCGTCCACGATCTGCACCCCCAGGGTGATAAGCCCCTGGCTCTGGAAATAGCTTTCCATGAGCCGGCCCCAGCGGTCCCGCTCGGCCTGGGAGACCTTGGCGTAGCCATAGCCCGGCAGGTCCACGAAGTAGAGCTTTTCATCGATGAGAAAATAGTTGATCTGGGCGGTCTTGCCGGGGGTGGCGCCCACCCGGGCGAAGTTTTTCCGCCCCAGCAGCCGGTTGATGACGGAGGACTTGCCCACGTTGGAGCGGCCGGCGAAGACGATCTGGGGCCGCCCGTCCCGCAGAAACTGCTTCTCGGAGGCGGCGGAGCGCACGAATTCCGCCCGGTTATAGTTGACCGTCATAACGCCTCCTCACTGCATCAGCCCCGCCCCGGGGGAGCGGGTCTTTTTCTCCGCCTTGCGGGCGGCGGGCTTCTGCCCCTCCGTCCCGTCCTCCCAGCAGATGGCCCGGCGCAGCACCTCATCCACGCTCTCCACCAGATGGAAGGTCAGGGCCTCGCGCACCGCGGGGTCGATCTCCGCGAGATCCTTCTCGTTCTCCTTCGGGACCAGCACCTCCCGCACGCCGCCGCGCTTGGCGGCCATGGTCTTTTCCTTCAGCCCGCCGATGGCCAGCACCCGGCCCCGCAGGGTGACTTCGCCCGTCATGGCCACGTCGCCCCGCACGGGCCGGCCCGTGAAGGCGGAGAGCAGGGCGGTGGTGATGGCCACGCCCGCGGAGGGACCGTCCTTGGGCACGGCGCCCTCGGGGAAGTGGATGTGCACGTCCTTCTTCTTATAAAAATCCGGGGCCAGGCCGAAGCGGTCGGCGCGGCTGCGGATGACGGTCATGGCGGCGGAGCAGGACTCCTTCATCACGTCGCCCAGGTTGCCGGTGAGCTCCAGCTTGCCGGTTCCGTCCATGACGCAGGCCTCCACCTGCAGCACCTCGCCGCCGGCCTGGGTCCAGGCGAGGCCGTTCACCAGTCCCACCTGGCCCACGGGGGAGAGCTTCTCCTCCCGGTAGCGGGGCGCGCCCAGCAGGCTCTCCAGGTCCTTTTCCGTCACGCTGACCCGCTTGCGCCCGTCCTCCACCAGCCGCACCGCCGCCTTGCGGCAGACGCGGGCCAGCTGGCGCTCCAGCACGCGGACGCCGGATTCTTTGGTGTAGCGCTCGATGATGCCGCGGATGGCCCCGTCGGAGACGCGGAGCTGGGCCTTCGTCAGGCCGTGCTCCTTCATCTGCTTGGGCAGCAGGTGGCGCCGCGCGATCTGCAGCTTTTCCTCGTCCGTATAGCTGGACAGCTCGATGACCTCCATCCGGTCCAGTAAGGGCCGGGGGATGGTGTCGAGGGTATTGGCGGTGGTGATGAACATGACCTGGCTCAGGTCCAGGGGGATCTCCAGGAAATGGTCCCTAAAGGCGCTGTTCTGCTCCCGGTCGAAGACCTCCAGCAGCGCGGAGGCGGGGTCGCCCCGCATGTCCTGGCCCAGCTTGTCGATCTCGTCCATGACAAGCAAAGGGTTCATGCTGCCGCTGCGGCGGATGGCGTCCACGATGCGGCCCGGCATGGCGCCGATGTAGGTCTTGCGGTGGCCCCGGATGTCCGCCTCGTCATGGACGCCGCCGAGGCTGAGCCGCCCCAGCTTCCGGTTCATGGCCCGGGCCACGGAGGCCGCGACGGAGGTCTTGCCCACGCCGGGAGGGCCCACCAGGCAGAGGATCTGCCCCTTGAGCTCCGGGTTCATCTGCCGCACCGCCACGAATTCCAGGATGCGCTCCTTCACCTTTTCCAGGCCGTAGTGGTCCTCGTCCAGGATCTTCCGGGCGGTCTTCACGTCCGCCCGCTCCTCGGTGCGCTCGTTCCAGGGCATCTCCAGGCACACGTCCAGATAGTTGCGGATGACGGCGGCCTCCGCGCTGCCGAAGGGCTGCTTGGCGAGGCGGTCCACCTCCTTGAAAAGCTGCCGCTCCGTCTCCTCCGGCAGGCCCAGCTTCTTGATCTTCTCCGCGTACTCCCGTATCTCGGCGTTGCCGTCGTCCTCCTCCCCCAGCTCCGACTGGATCAGCCGCAGCTGCGCCCGGAGGATCTCGTCCTTCTGCCGCTCGCTGAACTGCTGGCGGACCTGCTCCTCCAGCTCCTTTTCCAGGGCCATGACCTGGCTCTCCCGCAGCAGCAGCTCGTTGACCTTTTTCAGCCGCTGCAGCTGGTCGCGCTCCTCCAGCACTGCCTGCTTGTCCGTATGGCGCAGGTTCAGGTGCTGGGCCAGATAGTCCGCGAGATAGCCCGGCACCCGGCAGTCCACCACCCGGCCCATGATCTCCTCCGTAACCTTGGGAGCCAGCTCGGCGTACTCACCGAAGATGGCGATGGTCTGGCGGAGGACGGCCTCCGTCTCCTCCCCATCCCGGGCCTCCACCTCATACAGCGGCTCCACATAGCCCTGCAGGCAGGGCTCCGTCTTGAACAGGCCGCAGAGCCGCGCCCGCTTCACGCCCGTCACCATGACCCGCACGGTCCGCTCGGAAATGCGCAGCACCTGGCGCACATGGGCCACGGTGCCGACGGTAAACAGGTCCCGCTCCTCCGGCTCCTGCACGCTCACCTCCCGCTGGGCGGTGAGAAAGATCTGATGGTTCCCCTCCATGGCCAGCTCCAGCGCGGCCACGGACTTCTCCCGCTCCACGTCGAAGTTCACCAGCATCTCCGGGAACACCACCAGCCCCCGCAGGGCCAGCACCGGCATGCTCATCATGTGGGGATCCATTTCTGTAGTCATTATGTAAACACCTCGTTTCGCTATCGGTCAAAGGTAAAAAAAGAGAAGGGACGCGGCGCTTTTCGCCCGGGGCGCAGACGGCCCCTCCGGCCCCGCGGCCGGAGCGAAAAACGACTCCCATCCCTTCTCTGCACAGCTCTTTCAGGAGGCGGAGGGCTGCGCCTCTTCCTCCGCCGCGCGCGTAACGCGCGGCTCCTCCTCGCCCCGGACGCAGGCCGCGGTGATCTCCACGGCGGTCACGGCGGGATCGGAGGGGACCTCGTACATGACCTTCGTCAGCAGCCCCTCCATGACGGCCCGCAGGCCGCGGGCGCCGATGTTCCGCTCCATGGCCTTGTCCGCCACGGCCTCCAGGGCCCCGGGGGCGAAGCGCAGGTCCACGTTGTCGTAGGCCAGCAGCTTCTGGTACTGCTTGACCAGGGCGTTCTTCGGCTCCGTCAGGATACGGACCAGCTCCTCCCGGCCCAGCCCCTCCAGCGGGGCGATGACGGGCAGGCGGCCCACCAGCTCCGGGATGATGCCGAACTTCAAAATATCGTGGGGCTGGACGTCCTGCAGGATCTTGCCCACGTTGCGTTCCTTCTGGCTCTGGACGTTGGACTCAAAGCCGATGCCCTTTTTGTTCATGCGGCGCTCGATGATCTTCTCGATGCCGTCGAAGGCGCCGCCGCAGATAAAGAGAATGTTCTTCGTGTCCACCTGGATGAACTCCTGGTGGGGGTGCTTGCGGCCGCCCTGGGGCGGCACATTGGCCACGGTGCCCTCCAGGATCTTCAGCAGCGCCTGCTGCACGCCCTCGCCGGAGACGTCCCGGGTGATGGAGGTGTTCTCGCTCTTGCGGGCGATCTTGTCGATCTCGTCCACATAGATGATGCCCCGCTCCGCCAGCTCCACGTCGTAATCCGCCGCCTGCAGCAGCCGCAGCAGGATGTTCTCCACGTCGTCGCCCACATAGCCGGCCTCGGTCAGCGTGGTGGCGTCCGCGATGGCGAAGGGCACCTTCAGCACCCGGGCCAGGGTCTGGGCAAACAGGGTCTTGCCGCTGCCGGTGGGGCCGATCATGAGGATGTTGCTCTTCTGCAGCTCCACGTCCCCGCCGTCGTCCCCCATAAGGATGCGCTTATAGTGGTTGTACACGGACACGGACAGGGCCACCTTGGCGCTCTCCTGCCCGATGACGTACTGGTCCAGCACCGCCTTGATCTCCCGCGGCGTGGGGACCTCCCCCTCCAGCGCCTCCGCCGCCGAGGAGGGGACGCTGCGGGCAGGCAGGTTCAGGTCCTCTTCCAGGATGTCCATGCAGAGCTGGACGCACTCGTCGCAGATGCGGGCGCCCGGCCCCTGGATGATGCGGCGGACCTGCTGCTCCGTCTTGCCGCAGAAGGAGCAGCGGATGGATTTCTTTTCTTCAGCCATGCTTTCCTCTCCTCAGCGCTGGTAGATGACCTTGTCGATGAGGCCGAATTCCTTCGCCTCCTCCGCGCTCATGAAATTATCGCGCTCGCAGGCGGCGGTGACTTCCTCCACGCTGCGGCCGGTGTTCTCCGCCAGGATGGCGTTCATGCGCTTCTTGATGGTCTCCAGGCGCTTGAGGTGGATGGCCATATCGGTGATCTGGCCCTGGGTGCCGGCGGAGGGCTGATGGATCATGATCTCCGCGTTGGGCAGGGCGATGCGCTTGCCCTTGGCGCCGGCAGCGAGCAGGAACGCGCCCATGCTGGCGGCCATGCCCACGCAGATGGTGGACACGTCGCACTTGATATACTGCATGGTGTCATAGATGGCCATGCCGTCGGTGACGCTGCCGCCGGGGCTGTTGATATACAGCTGGATATCCTTGTCGGGGTCCTGCGCCTCCAGATACAGCAGCTGGGCCACCACCAGCGACGCGGTAGTGGCGTTCACCTCCTCGCCGAGGAAGATGATACGGTCGTTGAGAAGACGGGAAAAGATGTCATAAGAGCGCTCTCCCCGGTTGGTCTGCTCCACCACATACGGTACTAAACTCATTTTGTCCTGACCTCCTGTTTTATTGACGTCCCTCGCCCGATTCTCCCACGAACACACAGTTTCCGCCGAAAGAACAATATCATGGTAGCGCACCACCATGATATTGCCCGTCGAACTCCGTCGATTGTCTGAAATTATTCCTCGTCGGCCTTCTTGGCGGTCTTCCTGGCCTTGGGCTTCTCCTCACCCTCGGCAGTCTCGGCCTTCTTGGCGGTCTTCCTGGCCTTGGGCTTCTCCTCGCCCTCCGCCGCGGGGGCGGCGGCCTCGGCGCTGGCCACGATCAGGTCCACGGCCTTGTCGCGGCAGACCTGGTCGCGGATCTCCAGATCCTTGATATACTTCTTGACCTGCTCCGCCTCCATGCCGTACTGGCCGGCCAGACGGGTATACTCGGCCTCCACCTCTTCGTCGCTGGCCTCGATATTCTCGGCCTTGATGATGGCCTCCAGGGCCAGGGCCATGCGGACCTGCTTCTCCGCGGGGGCGGCGGCCTCGGCCTTCATGCTCTCCTCGGTGGTGCCGGTGTACTTCAGATACTGCTCATAGGGGATGCCCTGGTTCTGCATGCGCAGCTTGAAGTTCTGCAGCATGCCCTCGATCTGCTCGTCGATCATGGGCTGGGGCACGTCGCACTCCATGCCGTCGGCCACCTGCTCCAGCAGGTTGTCCTCAAAGGCGCGGTCCACCTGGGCCTGCCGGTCGGCAGCCAGCTTCTTCTTGATGTCAGCCTTCAGCTCCTTCAGCGTCTCGAACTCGGAGACGTCCTTGGCGAACTCGTCATCCATCTCGGGGACTTCCTTGGCCTTGACCTCGTGGACCTTCACATGGAACACCACGGCCTTGCCGGCCAGCTCCTTGGTGTAGTTCTCGGGGAAGGTGATGTCGATATCCTTCTCCTCGCCGGCCTTCATGCCCACGATCTGCTCCTCGAAGCCGGGGACGAAGCTGCCGCTGCCGATCTCCAGGTCATAGTTCTCGCCCTTGCCGCCCTCGAAGGGAACGCCGTTGTCGAAGCCCTCGAAGTCGATGACGGCGATATCGCCGTTTTGCACCTCGCGCTCCACGGTGGCGAGGCGGGTGGCGCGGTCGGCCATCTCCTTCAGCCTGGCGTTGACGTCCTCGGCGGTGACCTTCACCTCGCCCTTGACGGCGGTGAGGCCCTTGTACTGGCCCAGCTTCACCTCGGGATAGACGTAGACGGTGGCCTTGAAAGTATACCCGTTTTTGGAGATCTCAACCATCTCCACGGCGGGCTGGCCTACGACCTTCACATCCGTCTCCACGATGGCCTGCATATATGCCGCGGGGAAAGACTGCTCCACTGCCTCATCATAGAAGATCTCCGCGCCATAGCGCTTTTCGATCATGGCGCGGGGCGCCTTGCCGGGGCGGAAGCCGGGGATGTTCATCTTGCCGCGCAGCTTCTTATACGCGCGCTCCAGGGCGGCCTCGAACTCCTCGGCGCTGACCTCCACGGTCAGAGCGACCTGATTTTTTTCCAGTTTCTCTACGTTTTTGACAGTCATTTCAATTTTCCTCCGTTTTACTCTGATCATATATCAGTGCAGTTTAGTAGTATACCACCTTTTTTTTCGGATTTCCACTGTTTTTTGCATCAATCCGCGATTTTTTTCGGGCGGAAACCCAGGTAATCCGCCGAAACCAGGCTGAACTCCACACCCTCCGCCGTCCCCTGGACGGCCAGGCGGTGGGACGGGCCGTGAAGGTGGCCGTAGCAGCAGCGCCTGACGCCGTAGCGCCTGAGCAGCGCCAGCACCTCCTCGCAGCGGTAGCCCTGGTACAGGGGCGGATAGTGGAGAAAGCACAGCTTCTCCCGCTCCCCCGCCGCCTGCAGCGAGGTCTCGAGCCGCCCCAGTTCCCGCTGCAGCACCTTGTCGTTGTGGGAGCCGGCGGCGGCCTCCTCCTCGTAAAACCAGCCCCGGGTGCCGCAGAGGGCCGTATCGCCGTAGAGCGCGCAGCTGTTGTGCAGCACCTCCAGCGTGGTGAGCTCATGCTCCTGAAAAAAGCGGCGCATCTTCGCGGCGGTGTTCCACCAGTAGTCGTGGTTGCCCTTGATGATGAGCTTTTTCCCCGGCAGGGCGTCGATGAAGCGGAAATCCGCCAGGCTCTCCTCCAGGCCCATGGCCCAGCTCAGGTCCCCGCAAAGCACCGTCACGTCGTCCTCTCGCAGGTCGGAAAAGCCCTCCCGGATGCGCTCCACATAGTTGTTCCAGCCCTCGCCGAACACCTCCATGGACTTATCCGACGCGAGGGACAGGTGCAGATCCCCGATGGCGTACAGCGCCATGCCTCGTTCCTCCTGTTTTTCTAAATGAGCGTCCCGCTCACGCCAGCACGCGCAGCAGGTTGCCGCAGAAGAGCTTATACAGCAGCGCGTCGCTGTGGTTGCGGCGCTGCAGCGCCTCGTACAGCCGCGGCAGATCCTGCACCCCCGCGAAGCCCGCCGCAAGAACGTCGCAGCCGTCCCAGTCCCCGCCGAGGCCCAGGGTATCCTCGCCGCCCAGCTCCCAGGCCCGCTCCACATGGGCCACCAGCGCGTCCATGTCGGGGCGCTCGCCCACGAAGGCGGCAAAGACGTTCAGCCCCACAAAGCCCCGCTTTTCCACCAGGGCCTTGAACTGCGCGTCCGTCAGGTTCCGGGGATGGTCGCAGAGGGCCTTCAGATTGGAGTGGGAGGCGACGGCCGGTGCGGAGGAGACCTCCATCAGGTCCCAGAAGCCCCGCTCGGAAAGGTGGGACACGTCCATGAGGATATGCCGCCGCTCCGCCTCCCGGACGAAGTCCCGACCCTGCGCGCTGAGTCCCCGCTCCGCCTCCCGGATGTTCGCCCCGGAGAGGGCGTTGGGATGGTTCCAGGTCAGGTTCAGCATGCGGACGCCCCAGCTCTCCGCTTCCGCCAGAAGCCCCGGGTCGCAGTTTAACAGCTCCGCCCCCTCAATGGAGAGGAGCGCCGCCGTCTTATGGGCGCGGAAGGCCGCCTCCGCCTCGGCGGCGGTGCGGCACTGAACGGCGAGGTCGCTGTTTTTCGCGAGCTCCGAAACAAAGCGCTCGTGCTGCCGCCGGCACTCCGGCAGCAGCGCCCCGGGGGCGAAATGCCCCGCGTTGGCGAAGATGGCGAAAACCTGCCCCGCGCAGGCGAAAGCTCCCAGCCGCTTCAGATCCAGCTGCCCGCCGTTTTCCCGGAGGGGCGGATTATCGCGGCGGCTGAGGGTGTCGCAGTGGGCGTCAAAATACGGAATGGACATGGCTTCTCCCTTTCCAAAGTCAGCGTCAGAACGCGTTTTCGATGTAGTGCAGGCGCGTCACCCGCGGCGCGTCCTTCCCCTCTATGTAGACCTCCGCGACGTCGAAGCGGGCGGGACAGTCCAGCTCCTTTTCGCTGAGGTACCATGCGGCGGTCCTGCGCAGGCGCTCCTGCTTGCGCGCATCCACGAACTCCCGCGGTAGGCCATGGCCCAGGCCGCTGCGGAGCTTCACCTCCACGAAGCACAGCATCCCGTCCTTTCGGGCGATGAGGTCGATCTCCCCGAAGCGGCAGCGGTAGCTGTGGGCCAGTAAAGTATACCCCTTGCGGCGGAGGTATTCCGCCGTCTCCGCCTCCCCGAACAGGCCCAGCTCCCGGGCGGTCATCGCCGCGCCTCCCACTTCTTCAGAAAGCTCCTGCGGTGGGCGGGACAGGGGCCGAAGCGGTCCAGCATCTCATAGTGCAGCTTCGTGCCGTAGCCCTTGTGCTTCGCAAAGCCGTACTGGGGATAGTCCCGGTCCAGCACCTCCGTGACAAAGCGGTCCCGGCTGACCTTGGCGAGGACGGACGCGGCGGCGATGCTCGCGCTCCTGCCGTCGCCCCCCACCACCGTGCGGTTGGGACACGCGATCCCTTCGCTGCGGTTGCCGTCGATGAGGGCGAAGTCCGCCGCCATAGGCAGGGCCTTGATAGCCCGGTCCATGGCCAGCATCCGGGCGCGGAGGATGTTCAGCTCGTCGATCTCCGCGGCGCTGGCGGTGGCCACGGCGTAGGCCACGGCCTGCTCGCAGATCAGGGGAAAGAGCTTCTCCCGCTGCTTTTCCGTCAGCTTCTTTGAGTCGTTCAACCCCGGCAGCAGCAGGCCCCGGGGCAGGATCACCGCCGCGGCGTACACCGGCCCCGCGAGAGGGCCCGCTCCCGCCTCGTCCACGCCGCAGACGGCGGCATAGCCCGCGGCGTAGCAGCTCTCCTCGATCTCCCAGGGGTGCGCCAGCTCTTTCATCTTACTCCCTCCGTTTTGCCGCTATGCGCGGCGCATGCAGAAGTGAAATCTTCTCCATCGGAAAAACGCCGGGTTATTCCTCCGGCTCCTCCAGGGTGAACACGCCCAGCTTCCCGCCCCGGAACTCGTCCAGCAGCACCCGGGCCATGCGCTCGGTATCCACCTCGCCGCCGGAGATCAGGAAGCCCCGCTTCCGCCCCGCTTTTTCGAGCAGGGCGAAGCCGTCCTCCCCCGCCTCCGGGGTGAGCTTATAGCGCTGCGCCAGCGCTTCGGGATAGTGGGCCGCGAGATAAGAAAGCAGCCTTGCCGCCAGCTCCTCCCGGTCCAGCACCTCGTCCTTGATGGCCCCGGTGAAGGCCAGCTTCACCCCCACCTCCGGGTCGTTGAACTTGGGCCAGAGGATGCCCGGGGTGTCCATCAGCTCCAGCGTCCGGTCCACCGGCACCCACTGCTTGCTGCGGGTCACGCCGGGGCGGTCCTCCGCTTTGGCGGTCTTTCGCTTCGCCACCTTGTTGATGAAGGTGGACTTCCCCACGTTGGGGATGCCCAGCACCATGAGCCGCAGCACCCGGCCCGTCTGGCCCTTTTCCTCATAGGCGCGTATTTTATCTGCCAACAGCGCTCGTACTGCCGGAGCGAACTGCTGCACGCCCTTGCCGCTTTTCGCGTCCGCCTCCATGACGGCGTAGCCCTGGGCGCGGAAATGGGCGGCCCAGCGCCTGGTCATGGCGCTGTCCGCCTGGTCCGCCCGGTTCAGCACGATGAGCCGGGGCTTGCCCGCCGCCAGCTCGTCGATGTCGGGATTGCGGCTGGAGCGGGGGATGCGGGCGTCCAGGATCTCGCACACCGCGTCCACATGGCCCATTTCCTTCGCCACCATGCGTTTGGTTTTCGTCATGTGTCCCGGAAACCAGGACAGGGAATCGAGCTGCATGCCGCTCACCTCGCTTTCTTCGCCGTTTCTTGCCTCAGCGGATCAGGCCGATGCGGGAGAAGTCCCGCTTGCCGCTCTCCGGGTCCTCCCCCGGGAACAGCAGCAGCACCGCCCGCCCGATGATGTACCGCTCATCCACCGTGCCCAGGGCGCTGCTGCGGCTGTCGGAGGACTCGTTGCGGTTGTCCCCCATGAGAAAGACGCTGCCCTCGGGCACCGTCAGCGGGAAAGCCGTCCCCTCCTCCAGGAAGGTCAGCTCCCGGATATAATCCTCCTGCAGCACCTCACCGTCCACGGTGACGGCGCCGGTGGTAAAGTCGATGTCCACCGTCTCGCCCCCCACGGCGATGACGCGCTTGACGATGGGCTGGCTGTCGAAGCTGCTTTTCCGCGCGATGACCACGTCGCCCCGCTGAAAGCCGCCGCAGAGCCAGCTCTTCACCGCCAGCAGCCTGTCGCCGCTCTGCAGGGTGTTGCGCATGGACGGCCCCACCACCCCCAGCACGGGGGTCACAAAGGTCAGCAGCAGCGTCATCACCACGAAGGCTGCGCAGAGGGGCTGCAGCCAGTCATACAGCCAGCGCCCCGGCGCCTGCGGCTCCTCTTTTTTCAGCCGGCGGCCCGCCGGCTCATCCTCTGCCGTTCTCTCCGGCGCGGGGCCGTCCTGTGCCGGACGGTCCTGTCCGTTTTCCATGGGAAAGCGCCGTTCCTGTTCCATGCTCCATCCTCCGCCTGCCGTACTCTGTACCGTTATAATTATATGATTATAGCAAATCTCCGGCAAAGGGACAAGAGAAAATCCCCCCTCGCCGCGAAACGCCGCCCGGCGGCGTGCCGGCCGGCGCTTGCCCGTTCTTTCCTTCTCCCGCCTGGCGCCGCGGCGTTTCCCGGCGCCCGTTTCACGCATTATACCATGCAGGATGCCTCTCTGGCAATCATTCCATTCCTTTTTCCCTGTTTTTTCCCGCGGCGCAGGGCGGGGCGGGGCCGCCGCGCCGCCCGGGCCGGCATCGTGGCGGTGGGGGCCCACAACAAGCTGCTGCCCATCCCCGGCGCGGAGCGGGAGAACGTGGTCTCCGCCTGGGAGGTGCTTAGGGGCAGCAGGGCCCTCAGCGGCCACTGCCTGGTGGTGGGCGGCGGGCTCGTGGGGACCGAGACGGCGGAATACCTGCTGAGCCGGGGCTGCCGGGTCTCCCGCATGAAGCGCTCCGACCGCATCGCCGGGGGCGTGTCCCCCACCGTCCGTCCCCGCGTCCTGGCGGACTTTGAGGCGGGGCATGTGACCCACTACCTGCACACCCGCATCACCGCCGTCACGGAGGAGATCGTCCGGGGCGTGGACCTCCAGACAGGCGAGAAGGTCCCGGTCCCCTGCGACTGGGTGGTCATGGCCGTGGGCGCGGAAAAGAACGACTTTTCCGCCGACGGCGTCCGCGTGCCGCTGTACTTCGTGGGAGACTGCGCGGGGGATAAGCCCGCGGACATCGCCTCCGCCATCCGCAGCGCCTATCACGCCGCCAACGCCATCTGAGCACAGGCCGGGGCGGCGCCCGCACGATACCCCGAAGCCCGCCGCAGCCGCGGCGGGCTTCGGCGCGCCCAAAAGCGAAAAAATGGAAATTCAGGCTTGACCGGCGGGCCGAAATGCGAGAATATACAAGGGAGAGTGCAACGGGAAGCAAGAGACTTCCATGCGTCCGGAGCACCTCCCCCGGCCCGCGGCGGCGCGGGGGAGACAGATGCTCCGGGCCGCCGCCGGCTATGCCGCGGAGCTCATGGACGCGCTGCGGCGCGTCAAACTGGATTGAGAGGTGCTTTCAGAATGAACAAGCAAGACACGCTCGGCATGATCGCCGCCCTTTCCAACGCCCGGGGCCTTTCCGGGTTCGAGGACGAGGTAGTGGAGGCGGCCCGCCGGTACGGCGGCCCCTGCGCCGAGCTTCGGGAGGACAGCCTGCGCAACCTGTACCTTACCCGCCGGGAGAACGCCGGGAACAGGCCGGTGGTCCTGCTGGACGCCCACAGCGACGAGGTGGGCTTCATGGTCCACCACATCAACCCCAACGGCACCCTCTCCTTCATCGCCATGGGCGGCTGGGTGGCCGGCAACGTCCCCGCTCACGCGGTGCTGGTACGCAACGCCGACGGGGCGTACATCCCCGGTATCATCGCCAGCAAGCCGCCGCATTTCATGAGCGAGGCGGAAAGGAAGCAGGCGCTGGATATCCCCCAGATGGTCATCGACGTGGGCGCCACCTCCGCCGAGGAGGTGCGCCGGGACTTCCGCATCCGGGTCGGCGCCCCCGTGGTACCGGACGTGGTCTTCTCCTACCGGGAGGCACACGGCCTGATGATGGGCAAGGCCTTCGACTGCCGTCTGGGCTGCGCCGCCCTGCTGGGCACGCTGGACGCGCTGCGGGGCGAGACGCTGGACGTGGACGTGGTGGGCGTGCTCTCCTCCCAGGAGGAGGTGGGCGCCCGGGGCGCGGCCGTGGCGGCGAACACCGTCAAGCCCGCCGCCGCCATCGTGTTCGAGGGCTGCCCCGCGGACGACACCTTTGGCGACCCCGCCGCCTGCCAGACCGCCATCAAAAAGGGGCCGTACCTCCGCCACATCGACGCCCGGATGATCACCAATCCCCGCTTCCAGCGTCTGGCGCTGGAAACGGGGGAGGAGCTGGGCGTCCCCGTGCAGGAGGGCGTGCGCACCGGCGGCTCCACCAACGGCTCGGTCATTCATGTGAGCAACGCCGGCGTGCCGTGCATCGTCATCGGCCTGCCCGTGCGCTATATTCACAGCCACTACGGCATCGCGGCCTACGCCGACTATGAGAGCGCGGTGAAGCTGGCCTGCGGGGTCCTCCGCCGGCTCAGCGGCAGCGTCATCGAGGGCTTTTGAACTGACAGGCGCGGTTTCCCCTCCCAGCCTCCGGCACAACTCAAAAAGGGGCAATCTGACAAGAACAGGAGGCTCCAGCCATGGATCCCAAATTCAGCATCGTCAGCGACGGCTCCTGCGACCTCCCGGAGCAGGTCGTCAGGGAAAAGGACGTGAGCATCGTCCACTTCCTGGTGTCTTTCGACGGCAGCGAATATAAAAAGGAGGGCGTGGAGATCGCTTTGGAGGATTTCTACCAGCGGATGGTGGACGACCCCAAGACCTATCCCAAGACCGCCGCTCCCTCCCCCGCGGACTTTTACCGGGCCTTCCAAAACCGCGCCGAGCAGGGACGGGACATCCTCTGCGTCTGCATCTCCACCAAGCTGAGCTCCTCCGTCCAGTCGGCGGAGATCGCCAGGCAGATGCTGCAGGAGGAGTACCCCCACATTCGCGTGGCGGTGGTGGACTCCCTCTGCGCCACACTCATGCAGAGCGTCTATGTGCTGGAGGCCTGCCGCCTCCGGGACGCGGGCCGCTCCTTCGAGGAGACGCTGCAGGTCATGGAAGAACTGCGGAAAACGGCCCGCATCCTCTTCACGGTGGGGAACCTGGACTATATCCAGCACGGGGGCCGCATCGGCAAGATGACCAACATCGCCGGCACGCTTTTGAACATCAAGCCGCTGATCACCCTGCAGGACGGGGAGATCCACTCCTCTGGCATCCGGCGGGGCCGCCGCCGGTCCCTGGAGGGCATCGCGGAGCTGCTGGTGGACTACCTTCGGGAGAATCACTGCACGCCGGAGGACTGCAATATCCTCATCGGCTACAGCTATGACCGTCAGGAGGGCTGCCAGCTCCAGGAGATCACCCGGCGGCAGCTGACGGAGGCCTTCGGCAGCGACGCGGGGACGGAGCTCCCCATCTGCCGGATCGGCGCCACCATCGGCGTCCACGCGGGGCCCACTTCCATCGGCTACGGCGTGGTGCGGCGCAGCGACAGGCTGTCCTGAAAGCGGCCGCCCTTCCATTTCGTTTATAAAAAAGGCCGCCCTGCGAAACGCAGGGCGGCCTTTTTATCTTCTCTCATCAGCCCCGGCGAAGCTCGTCCGAAAGCTCCGCCACGGTCTTGCGCAGAATGGGATGGCGCTTGTTGGGCGCGATCTCCCGCAGGGGCTCCAGCACGAACTGGCGCAGGTGCATCTCCACATGGGGGATCACCAGGTCCTCCGTCTCCAGGACCTCGTCGTCGTACAGCAGGATATCCAGGTCCAGCGTCCGCGGCCCCCAGCGGACGGTGCGCTCCCGGTGGGCGGCCTGCTCGATCTCATGCAGCCGCTCCAGCAGTTCCCGGGGCGGCAGGAGGGTCTTCAAAATGAGGCAGGCGTTGAGAAAGTCGTCCTGCTCCACGCCGCCGTAGGGCTTTGTCACCAGGTAGGAGGACACCTTCTCCACCCGGCAGTCCGGCCGCTCCCCCAGGGCCTGCACCGCCCGGTCCAGATAGCCCTTTTTGTCCCCCAGGTTGGAGCCGAGGCCCAGATAGGCCGTGTGCCAGAAGCGCGTGAGCTTCACAGACACCGTCTCCAGCGGCAGCCCCACCGGCGCCCAAGGCTTTTTCAGCTCCAGCGTCAGCCCCTGCAGCAGGGGATAGCGCAGCAGCAGCGCCTCCGCCAGATGCTCCGCGGCGGCCTCGATGAGCCGGTAGGTATGCTCCTTCATGAAGGCGGTCATGAAGGAGCTGACCTCGCCGTAGTGCACCGACTGCTCCAGGCAGTCCGACTTTCCGGCGGGCCTGGTGTCCACATACATGGTCAGCGAGAGCAGGAACTTCTGCCCCAGGCGGTTTTCCTCCGGAAAGACCCCGTGGTTCGCGAAGACCTCCAGGTTCTCAATATGGATCTCGTCGCAGCGTGTCGTATTCACGGCGGTATCATTTGCCCCCTTTCAGAATAGCCTGGGTCATACGGACGGCGCGGAGGTTCTCCTTCACGTCGTGGACGCGGATGAACGCCGCCCCCTTCTGCACGCCTATGACCGTGGTGGCCAGCGTGCCCTCCAGCCGCTGGTCCACAGGCAGGTCCAGCGTCAGGCCGACGACGGATTTTCTCGACGTGGCCAGCAAAACGGGATAGCCCAGCTCCGTCAGCCGCTCCAGATGGCAGATGGCGGTCAGGTTGTTTTCATAGGTCTTGCCGAAGCCCACGCCGGGGTCCAGGATGATCTGTTCGTCCCCGATCCCCGCCTCCCGGGCGATGGCCACGGACTGGCGCAGATCCCGGCACATGTCCTCCAGAAAATCGCCGTACTCCGGCTTCTCCCGGTTGTGCATCAGACAGCAGGGGACGCGGTAGCGGGCGATGAGCTCCGCCACCCGCCGGTCGTACTTCAGCCCCCAGATGTCGTTGACCATGTCGGCCCCCGCCTGCAGCGCCGCCTCCACCACCGGCCCCTTGTAGCTGTCGATGGAAACGGGAACGTCGAAGCTGCGCTTCACCCGCTCGATGACGGGGACCACCCGGTCGATCTCCTCCTGGACGCTGATCTGCACATGGCCGGGGCGGGTGGACTCCCCGCCGATATCGATGATGGCGGCGCCCTCCCCGATCATGCGGGCGGTGTGCTGCACCGCCTTGTCCAGGTCCGTCCACTTTCCGCCGTCGGAGAAGGAGTCCGGCGTCACGTTCAGTATCCCCATGATGTAGCAGTCATTCTCCACATCGAACAGGCGGTTCCCGATCTTCATCATGCTTCGCTTCCCTTTCTATCGTTTCAAATGCAGGTTCTTTTTCTCCTCGCTCCAATGGCATTCCGCCCGGGCGGCGCAGAACAGGCAGCTCCTGGAGGCCTTGTCCGCCCGGTAGAGCAGGCCCGCCAGGTCCTCCCGCTCCCCTGTCTCCGGCGAGCGGTGCTGCGAAATGGCGGAGACGATCTCCGCCCGCTCGTCCTCCCGAAAGCCGCAGTCCGCCAAAATGCCCTCCGCCATTTCCGCGCCGGCGCGGTGGTGGGGGACGCCCTCCCGGTATTGCCGGCAGCGGCCGATGTCGTGCAGCAGGGCCGCCGCGTAGATCTGCTCCGCGGGGACGCTCAGGCCCCTTTCCAGGGCCTCGATATAGGCCAGACGCGCCACGTCCAGGCAGTGCGCCTCGTCATGCCTGCAGAAGGCCCTCTCCCGCTCCAGTTCCCGGAGCGCTTCCATACTCTCCCGCCAGAGGGGGTGGCGGCAGATGCGGTCCGCCCGCTCCATCACCGCCGCCCCAGCAGCCGGTAGAAGTCGCTCTGGAGCTTCTCGCTGTCCTGGAAAACTCCCCGTGTGACCACCGTCACGGTCTTGGTCCCCGGCTTCTTGATGCCCCGCATGGTCATGCACATATGCTCCGCCTCGATGAGGACCATGACGCCCTGGGGGCGCAGCTCCTCCATGAAGGCGTCCGCCACCTGGGCGGTCAGCCGCTCCTGCAGCTGGAAGCGCTTGGCGAAGACCTCCAGGGTCCTGGCGATCTTGCTCAGCCCCACCACCTCGCCGTTGGGGATGTAGGCGATGGCGGCGGTGCCGTAGAAGGGCAGCATGTGGTGCTCGCAGAAGGAGTAAAACGGGATGTCCTTCTCGATCACCATGTCGTTGTTGTCCACATGGAACCTCTTGCACAGGTGCTCGGCCGCGTCGTCGGTGTAGCCGGCCGCCAGCTCTCCGTACATCCTGGCGATCCGGTCCGGCGTCTCCAGCAGGCCCTCCCGGTCCGCGTCCTCCCCGATCCCCTCCAGGATCAGCCTGACGCCCGCTTTGATCTTCTCTGTGTCCATGGTCGTTCCCTCCGCTTTGAAAATGCCCGCTGCGCGCCGCCCGCCGTTTCCGGCGGCGGACAGGGCGCGGTCCGGCATCAATGTATCCAATATAGTAATATACAACATTCCAAGGCGGAAATCAATGCAAACCCTGTCCGTTCAGACGCGGGACGGCACGGCGGCGTGATGTAGCAGTTATTTCCAAAACCATGTCCAAATTGTAAAATCTGCGTCTTTCGACACAAATCGCTTGCAACCCGGCTTCGGCTGTGGTACACTCCACTTTCAGTGGACAATATGTACAGGAACGAGTGCGCTCTTTTGTGCATTCCAAACAGGATATGGCGGTTCCCCGCCGGGAACACCCTATCACAGGGAGGGCGGCGTTCTGAAGCCGCCCCGATCAGCAAAGGAGATCTGTCTCATGCCCTCCACCACACGACTTTCCGCGCCCCGGCTCGGCGGCGCGTTGCCCCGCAGCGGCGGATATGTGCTTTCCTCCCCCTCGCGGCTCGCCGCGGCGCAGCAGGCCCTGGAGCAGTTCTGGAACAGCCCCCGGTATTTCCCCACGCTGACGCTGCTGGCCGCCCTGTTCCTCTTCAGCGGCGAGACTCTGGCCGGCTTCGCGGCCATGCTGCTGCTCCTGGGGGCCTTTCTGGCCCTCTGCCCGGACCTGCTGGCCTCGTTCTACCCCTTCATGCTGGTGATGCTGCTCAGCACGCGGTACTATGAAAACAGCGGCGTGCTGTACCGCTGCTGGTGGGCGGCGTTGCCCGCCGTGGCGGCTTTGGCGCTGCGGCTGCTGCGCTGCCGCCTGCCGGCCCGGAAGGGCCGCTTCGACGGGAGCCTCGCGGCGGTCTCCGCGGCCACGCTGCTGGGCGGCGTGGGCGTCATACCGGCGGAGGAGTACTTCTCCTTCGTGGGACTGTACTACTCGCTGGGCCTGGGCCTGCTCATGCTGGGGCTCTACCGGCTGCTGCGCGCGGAGTTCGCGCGGCGGCGCAGCTATGACCTTTCCGCCCGCTTCGCCGGGCTGCTGTACGCCTGCGGCGTGTTCACCGCCCTGCTGGTGGCGGAGCGCTACCTGCCCTATCTCCGCTTCTTCTTCCGGGAGTTCGAGGTGATCTACATCCCCTGCCGGAACTATTTCACCACCATGCTGCTCATGGCGCTGCCCGCCCCCTTCTACTTCATGCGGCGGGATAAGCGCCACATTCTGGGCGCGGCGGTGATCTACGGGGCGGCCCTGCTCACGGGCTCCCGCAGCGCGCTGCTCTTCGGCTCGGCCCTGCTGGCGCTGTGCCTGCTCTGGGCTCTGCGCGGCGCGGGGCTCTCCCGCCGCCGCACCCTTATCATCGCCCTGGGGCTGGGGGCCGCGGCGCTGGGCGGCGTGCTGCTGCTGACCCAGACGCTGTTCCTCTCCCGCACGGTGGACGGCGTCCTCATCTCGGCGGAGGATTCCCGCATCACCTTCTTCCTCCAGGCCATCCGGGACTTCCTGGCCCACCCGCTGACGGGACAGGGCCTGGGCAATATGAAAAACAGCCATATTTTCCTGGGCGTCAGCGGCAGCATGGTGTGGTACCACAACTACTTCGCCCAGATCCTGGGCAGCATGGGTCTGGTGGGCCTGGCAGCCTACGCCTGGCTGCTGCATGACCGCTGGTCGCTGCTGCGGGCCATCCGCGGCACCGGCGCGGAGGTGCTGGGCCTGGCCTATCTCGGCATGCTGCTGATCTCCATGACCAACCCCGGGGAGTTCTCCCCCCTGCCGGGAGAGTTCCTGGTGGTGTCCCTCTTCGCCGTGGCGGAGGAGGCGGCGGAGGTCCCGTCCACGGCCCTCCTGCCCGCCTTTCCCCGGACCTGATACCCGATAGCGGAAAGCCAAGACCGGCCCGCGCATTTCGCGCGGCGCCGGTCTTTTTCTGTCTTTCCCGATCTTACAGCCGCCCCCGCAGGTCGTGGACCGGCGGCAGGCAGCTGTGGCCCCGGCAGATATAGAAGGTGGAGCGCCCATCCCGCAGGGGGAAGGCCTCCGTGGGCTCCGGGAGGACCCGCAGCACCGTGTCCGGGGGAAGGAGCAGCGGCAGGCCCTCCCGCTCCTTCGTCCCCCGCAGCACCGCCGTCACCCGGGCGGGCGGGTCCCGGCGCTCCAGCAGCGCCAGCAGGAACATGGCGTGCCCGGCGGGATACCGCGCCGCCTCCGCCGCGAGAAAGCGGAGCTGCCGCGCCGCCTGCTCCTCATAGCGGCCCTCCCCCGTCAGCAGCCACAGCCGCACCAGGTCCCAGGCCAGCAGGGAGTTGCCGCTGGGCATGGCGCCGTCGAAGGTCTCCCTGGGGCGCAGGAGCGGTGTCCCGCTCTCCGCGGCGCTGAGGTAAAAGCCCCCGTCCTCCGCCCGGAAGGCAGAGAGCGCCGCGGCGCAGAGCCGCTCCGCCCGGGCGAGGTACTCCTCCTCCAGCGTGGCCTCGTGCAGGGCCAGCAGGGCGAAGATATACGCGGCGTAGTCGTCGAGGAAACCCTTGACCCCGCGCTTCCCCGCGCGGAAGCTGACAAAGAGCTCCTCCCCCTCCCGGAGGTTTTCCCACAAAAAGCGCTCCGCCCGCTTCGCCGCCGTGAGCCAGGCCCCGTCCCCGTCGGCGCGGTACAGCCGGCACAGCGCCGCGATCATCAGGGCGTTCCACGCCGTCAGGACCTTGTCGTCCAGGTGGAGGGCGCTGCGCTGGCGCCGGTACCGCCGCAGCAGGGGCAGTACGTTGGCAAAGGCGCGCTCCTCCCCACCGCCGTCCAGCAAGTTCGGAATGCTGCCGCCGGGGAAGTTTCCCTCCCGGGTGATGCCGAAGCAGCGGCAGAAGGCCGCCCCTGTCTCCTCTCCCAGCAGGGCGGTCAGCTCCTCCGGCGTGAAGGCGTAGTACTTCCCCTCCTCGCCGCCGCTGTCCGCGTCCTGGGCGCTGTAAAAGCCGCCCTCCGGGGCCGTCAGCTCTCCCAGGACGTAGGCCGCGGTCCGCTCCGCCACGTCCCGGTAAAAGGCGTTCTTCGTGACGCCGTAGGCCTTGCAGTAGGCCAGGATCAGCAGGGCGTTGTCATACAGCATCTTTTCAAAGTGTGGGATGAGGAAGCGCTCGTCCGTGGCATAGCGGCAAAAGCCGCCGCCGATGTGGTCGAACAGCCCCCCGCGGTACATCTGCCGCAGCGTCCGCTCCGCCATCTCAAGGCAGGCTTTGTCCCCGCAGCGCTCGTGATAGGTCAGCAGAAAGAGGAGGTTGTGGGCCGCGGGAAACTTCGGCGCACCGCCGAAGCCGCCGTTCACCGGGTCGAAGCTGGCCTTATAGGCCGCCACGGCCTCCTCCGGCAGCTCCTCCTCCGGCGCGGCCGCCGGGGCCTCCCGCCGCCGCAGCGCCGCCACCACTTCCTCCGCCTGCCGCAGCAGGCTCTCCCGGTCGCTCTCCCATTTCTCATGGATGAGCGCCAGCAGCTCCTTCAGCCCGATCAGGCCCCGGCGGCTCTCCTTGGGGAAATAGGTCCCCGCGAAGAAGGGCTTCTGCTCCGCTGTCAGAAAGATGGTGGCGGGCCAGCCCCCGCTGCCGGTGAACGCCTGGCAGACCGCCATGTAGACGCTGTCGATATCCGGCCGCTCCTCTCTGTCCACCTTGACGGAGATGAAGTACCGGTTCAGCAGCGCGGCGACCTCCCCGTCCTCGAAGCTCTCCCGGGCCATCACATGGCACCAGTGGCAGGTGCTGTAGCCGATGCTCAGGAACACGGGCTTGTCCTCCGCCCGCGCCCGGTCGAAGGCCTCCCTGCACCAGGGATACCAGTCCACCGGGTTGTCCTTGTGCTGGAGCAGGTACGGGCTCGTCTCCCGCTGCAGATGATTGCTCAAAAAACCACCCCCTGGGGCATAGTATGCCTGCCCAGGGGGCGGTTTATGAGGGCCGGGGCCGCGGCGAAGGGCTCAGCCGACGCGGATGATGCGCTCCGGGTCCGGCGCGTGGGGCGCGCCGGGGACCGCCTCGTAGCCGAGGAGGACCGCCAGGCCGAAGGCGTAGCCCTCGGGGAAGCGCAGCTTTTCCCTGAAATAGCTCCCCTTCTCCCCGGAGAAGACCACCTCGTTGATGGCGACGATGTGGCTTGCCACGCCCAGGGACTGGGCCGCCACGGCGATGGTCTGGCTGACGATGCCGCAGTCAAAGGCGGCATAGGGGTTGGCGCTGTCCATGGGCAGGACCGCCATGCAGGGCGCGTTGTAAAAAAGCTTCATGCCGGTGGCGGTGACCATGTCGTAAAAGCTCTTATAGGCCGGGAGCTCCCCCATCCGCCTGACAGTCTCCTCCTCCATCTCGCGCAGCAGCTCCCGGTCCGTCACCATGACGACGCGCCAGGGCTGCTTGTTGGTGGCGCTGGGCGCGGTGATGGCCGCCTCCGCGATGGCCCGGAGCTTCTCCTCCTCCGGCAGCTCGTCCCGAAAGCCCTTGCAGGAGGCCCGCTCATGGATCGCAGTCAATACTTCGTTGGTCATAAAATGACCCCCTTTCCGTTTATTTGACCCGAGTATAGCACTTCTTTATTGTAGCGTCAACAGCTACAATAAAATTTTTGCGCAGGCCGGGGAAAGTATGGTACAATGAAGACAACCTATTGACAGCGGGGTGCGTGCCATGCGGACGAACACACAATTTACGGTCTCGGTGCAGCTGCTGATCCTGGTGGCCCTGTCCGGAGAAAAGCGGGTCACCAGCGACATGATCGCGGAGAGCACCGGCTGCAACCCCGTCATGGTGCGGCAGCTGTTCACGAAGCTGAAGGAGGCGGGGCTGCTGCGCATATCCGTCGGACGCGGCACCACCGCCCTGGCCAGGGACCCCGGAGACATCACCCTGTGGGACGTCTTCGCGGCGGTGGAGGGCGGCGGCCGGGACAGTCTGTTCTCCTTTCACCCCGGCATCTCCCGGAGCTGCAAGGTGGGCCGCTCCTTCGAGGAGGTGCTGGGCGGCCACCTGGACGACGCGGCGGCGGCCATGCGGGAGAGCCTGGCAGGGGTGACGCTCCGGCAGCTCGTGCAGGAGACCGCGGCGGCCGCCGGCGCGTGAGCGCTGCCGGGAGAAAATACGGAACAAGCGCTGTGCGGAGGTTTTCTCCTCCGCACAGTGCTTGTTGTTTCCGCCGCGGCGTATCTCAGTCCGCTCCGGCGCTGAGCTCGCGGTAGAACACGCCCAGCACCCCCACGTAATTCTCGTTCCACGGCTTGTTCTTCCCGCAATAGTGGATGACGACGCTGTTTTCCCGCACCCATTCCAGATCCAGAGGCTTGTTCCTGGGGTTGGCGTTGTACAGGCCCAGGATGCGGTCGCTCAGGTTGTAGCGCAGGGGATCCACCAGCTTGATATGCTCCCCGTGCATGACCGTCAGCAGGTCCTGATCCGGGAGCATGAAGGTGTGCATCTTCTTCCGGGCGGTCTCGCGGATGCGCTCAATAGTCAGGTCCCGGCGCAGCAGCGGCAGGTCCATCAGCATGACGCCGGTGTTGATATAGGGGACGTCCCCCTCCACCCCCAGGCGCACCTGGTTGAAGCGGGTGAGGAAGTCCCGGACATGGCTGCAGGCCACGTAGTAGTTGCCCTCGAAGTCCATGCGGTACAGCTCCTCCAGGGAGTTGATCACCACCAGGTCCACATCCAGATAGAGGATCCTGTCCAGCTCCCGGGGCAGCAGCAGCGGCGAAGCCAGGCGGTAGTAGATCTGCTTGGGGTAGCGCCCCGTCTCCGGAAAGCCCTCAAAGATGGCCTCGTCCACCGTGATGAAATGGCAGCGCACCGCGCCGCCGGCCTCCCGGCGGATGCGCTCCTCTTCCTCCCCGCCCAGGTCGGAGTGGAGGATATAGGCGTCGTAGCGCTCCGCGCCCCCGTTTTTGACGATGGAGCGCAGGCAGACGCAGAGCAGCGCCGTGAATTTCCGGTTGATGGCAAACAGCAGGTTCATATGCACTCTCCCCTATTCCTTTTTCCTGTCCGCAGGCGCGGGCGCGCGCTGCGTCCCGGCATGGCTTTCCTTTGCGCCGCGCGAAGCAGGGACGGCGGCGCTCCAGCTCCGCGCCGCCCCTTCCGGTCCCTCCCAGCCCCGGGTCGCCGCCAGGTAGATCAGCTCTCCCATCTCCTTCGGGGTCTTGGGTATATCCTCCAGCAGCCACTGGCGGATC
>JBJDYT010000032.1:0-5939 GCA_051867635.1 Oscillospiraceae bacterium | reverse complement strand
GCAAGCTGGACGGCATGAGCCGCACCCACGCCCACCAGGGCGTCATCGCCCTGGCCGCCGTGCGGGAGTACGCCACGGTGGAGAGCATGCTGGAGGCGGCGGAGAAAAAGGGGGAAAAGCCCCTGCTCGTGGTCTGCGACGAGCTGTCCGACCCCCACAACCTGGGGGCGGTGATCCGCACGGCGGAGTGCGCCGGAGCCCACGGGGTCATCATCCCCAAGCGCCGCAGCGCGGGGCTCACCGCCGTGGTGGGGAAGACCTCCGCCGGCGCGGTGAGCTATCTGCCCGTGGCCCGGGTGGCGAACCTGACCGCCGCGCTGCAGGAGCTGCAGGAAAAGGGTGTCTGGGTCTTCGGCGCGGCGGCGGAGGGGACCACCTCCCTGTACGAGGCCGACCTGAAGGGCCCCGCGGCCATCGTCATCGGCAACGAGGGGCAGGGCATCTCCCGCCTGGTGCGCCAGCAATGCGACTTTCTGGTGAGCATCCCCATGAAGGGCCGCATCTCCTCGCTGAACGCCTCCGCCGCGGCGGCGGTGCTGCTGTATGAGGCGGTGCGCCAGCGGCTGGGCTGAGAAAAAACAGACCGGGCAGGCCCGCGCCGGGGGCGTGGGCGTGAAAGGGTTGAAAGCAAGGTATGAGAGAGAAGAACGAACAGGATCTGTATCAGACGCTGTCGGACACCCAGCAGCTTTTGAAGGGCCTGGACCCCTCGGGGGAGCGGTACACGCTGGAGTCCATTCTGGAGGAGTTCGGGACCAAATCCGCGGCGGAGCCGGAGACAGACGTCCCGCCGCAGCCGGAGCCGGAGACGGCTCCCTCGGAAGAGGAGCGCGCCGCGGACACGCCGGCGGAAAGCGGGGAGGAGAGCGTCCCGGCCGGCGGACCGGCGCAGGCTGCGCCGCAGGAGGACGGAGCCGCGCCGGAGGAGCCGCTGCCGCCGTCCCAGCCGCCGCAGGAGGATTTCGCCTTCGAGAGCGTGGTGGCGGAGACCGTGGGCGCGGTGCTGGGCGAGGAGAAGCGGGAAAACCGCCGCCGCGCCGGGCTGCAGGAGCGGCTGGCGGCGCGGGCCGCCGCCTGGAAGAGCCGCCGCAGCCGGAAAAAGGCGGAAGCGGCGGAGGAGGAAGAGGACGAGGAAGCGGCGGAGGCCCGCCGCTGGAGGGAGGAGGCGGAGCCCCCGGCGGAGGAGACCTACGCCGCCCTCCGGCAGGAGTACGGGAAGCTGAAAAAGCGCTTCCGCCTGTCGCTGCTGCCCGCGGCGCTCAGCCTGCTGCTGCTCGCCGCGGAGGAGCTGGAGCTGCTGGCGGCCCTGCTCCCGCCGGCGGGGATGGCGCTGGCGCTGCTGCTTTTGCAGCTCTTTGCCTGCGTCTGCGGCTGGCCGGTGTTCCGCCGCGCCGCACAGGGACTGAAGGAAAAACGCTTCACAGCGGAGCTGATGACGCTGCTGGCCTGCCTGGCCACGGCGGCGGACGGCTGCGCCGCCGCCCTTTCGTCGGGCCCGCGCCCGGGAACGCCTCTCTGCCCGGTGAGCGCCCTCGCGGTGAGCTTCGCGCTGCTGGGGCAGATGCTGGAGACCCGGGGGCGGAAGGACAGCTTCCGCCTGCTCTGCGTGGGCGAGCCGGGCTGTGTGGTGGCCGAGGGCGGCGAGGGCATCTTCAAGCAGAAGGGCAGCGCCGCCGGCTTCACCCACGCCGCTTTCGCCCCCAACGCCGCCGCGCGCTGGCAGGGCGTCCTGCTGCCGCTCATCTTCGCGGCGGCGGTGGTGTTCACGGCCCTCGCCACCGTCGGCCAGGGCCGGAACGGGGAGTTCTGCTGGTGCCTTTCCGCGCTGCTGACGGCGGCCAACGCCTTCACGCTGCCGCTCTGCTTCGGCCTGCCCTACGCCCGGGCGGCCCGGCGGCTGTACCACAGCGGCGCGGCGGTGGCGGGCTATCTGGGCGCGCGGCTCATCAGCCGCAGCCGCCGCATGATCCTCACTGACCGGGACCTCTTCCCGGAGGGGACGGTGCACCTCAACGGCATCAAGATCTACGGCGAGGAGATCGGCAAGGTGGTCTCCTACGCGGCGAGCCTGGCGCGGCGCAGCGGCAGCGGCCTGTCCCACCTGTTCGACGGCCTCCTCCAGAGCGAGGGGGCGGCGCTGGAGAAGGTGGATGAGTTCGCCTGGTCCGATTACGGCGGCTTTTCCGCCGTCATCCACGGCGAGACGGTCCACCTGGGGACGGAGCGCTTCCTCCGCCGCTCCGACGTGGTGATCCCCCACGGGGCGAACCTGAAAAACGCCCTGTTCCTGGCGGTGGACAAGCGGATGATCGCCGCCTTCGCGGTGAAGTATCCCCAGGTCAGCTCCGCCGAGTGGGCCCTGCACAGCCTCAGGCGCAACGGCGTGGCCCCGGTGCTGGCCAGCCGGGACCCCAACCTGACCCCCGCGCTTTTGAAGCAGCGCTTCGGCACCGACGCCCGGGCGGTCTATCCCAAGCTCTCCGAGCGGCTGGCCCTCTCCGAGCCGGGGAGGCAGCGGCCGGGACTCATGGGCGCGGCGCTGTACCGGGAAGGGCTCATGCCCTACGCCGAGGCGGTCATCGCCAGCCGCCGGCTCTGCCGCGTGACAAGGCAGCTTACCGTGCTGGCCCTGGCGGGGAGCGTGGTGAGCCTGCTGCTGTGCTTTTACCTGGTCTTCGCGGGGGCGGGGGCGTCCCTTTCGCCGCTGTCCCTGGCCGTCTACCAGCTGCTTTGGGCCTTCGGCGGGCTGCTGATCGGCCTCGGGACGGACCGGTATTGAAATTTTGTATGGGTTTCCCGAAAAAAAGCGGCAAAAAAGAAAAATTCCTGTTGTTTTGCTGGTAAAGTTATTATATAATCCACTTGTTGAGCGAACTTTTGCAAGATGCAAATGGAAGGAGTTACTTTTATGGCTTACACCTCGAAGGACATTCGTAATATCTGCCTGCTGGGCCACGGCGGCAACGGCAAGACCTCCCTCGCGGAGCAGATCCTTTTCCTCAGCGGCCTCACCGACCGTCTGGGCCGGACCGCCGACGGCAACACCGTCTGCGACTACGACGCCGAAGAGATCAAGAGAAAGATCTCCATCTCCCTCGCCATGGCTCCTGTGGATTATAAGGGCTGCCGCATCAACGTCATGGACGCCCCCGGCAACTTCGACTTCACCGGCGAGGCGCAGTCCGCCATCCGCGCCGCGGAGTGCGCGGTGCTGGTCTGCGCGGCGAAGGACGGCCTCTCCGTCGGCGCCGAGCGTACATGGAAGCTGCTGGGCAAGAAGCCCCGCATGATCTTCGTCAACCGCACCGACGAGGAGAACAGCGATTTCAATGCCTGCTTCGAGGCGCTCAAGGGCAAGTTCGGCAACGCCGTGGCGCCCATCGTCGTCCCCGTGGTGGACGGCAGTAAGCGCGTCACCGCCGTGGTGGACCTGCTGCACAACAAGGCCTATGAGTGCAAGGGCGGCAAGGTCGCGCCCTGCGCCATCCCCGATTCCGTGGCCGATGAGGTGGAGACCCGCCGGGCCGAGCTGATGGAAGCCGCCGCCGGCTCCGACGAGGAGCTGATGGAGAAGTTCTTCGAAACCATGGAGCTTTCTCCCGAGGAGATCGCCCGCGGCCTGAAGGCCGGCGTGCGCGACGGCAGCGTGGCGCCCCTGCTCTGCGGCAGCGCCGTCACGGGCCTTGGCGTGGAGATGCTGCTGCAGGCCGTCGCCGAGCTGGCGCCCGCCCCTGTGGATATGCCCGCCGAGACCGCTGAGAACGAGAGCGGCGAGGCTGTGGAGGTGGCCTTCGATCCCGCCGGCCCCACCGCCGCCATCGTCTTCAAGACCATCTCCGACCAGTACGGCAAGTACTCCCTGGTGAAGGTCGTCCGCGGCCGCGTCACCGCCGATATGTCCCTGTACAACACCACCACCGGCAACACCGAGAAGCTGGGCCGCCTGTATGTGGTCCGCGGCAAGAAAACCGAGGAGGTCAAGGAGATCTGCTGCGGCGACATCGGCGCCATCGCCAAGATGGACCGCGTCCGCACCGGCGACACCCTCTGCGACCCCAAGCGGGTGGTGAAGCTGGCGAAGATGGAGTACGCGGAGCCCTGCTACTCCCGCGCCATCTCCCCCAAGGTCCGCGGCCAGGACGAGAAGATCGGCTCCGGCCTGCTGCGTCTGAACGAAGAAGACCCCACCTTCACGGTGGTGAACAACGCCGAGACCCACCAGACCGTGGTCTCCGGCGCCGGCGATATCCAGATCGATGTGCTGGTGTCCAAGCTCAAGACCCGCTTCGGCGTGGAGGCGGAGCTGGCGGCTCCCCGGGTGGCCTACCGCGAGAAGATCCGCAAGGTGGTGGACCAGCACGCCCGCCACAAGAAGCAGACCGGCGGCAGCGGCCAGTTCGCAGACGTGGTCATCCGCTTCGAGCCCTGCGAGAGCGAGGAGATGGAGTTCGCCGAGGAGGTCTTCGGCGGCAGCGTGCCCAAGAACTTCTTCCCCGCGGTGGAAAAGGGCCTGCGCGAGGCCTGCGCCCACGGCGTCCTGGCGGGCTATCCCATGGTGTACCTGCGCGCCGTGCTGCACGACGGCTCCTATCATCCCGTGGACTCCTCCGAGATCGCCTTCAAGACCGCGGCGCAGCTGGCCTATAAGGAGGCCCTGCCCCAGGCCAACCCCGTCCTGCTGGAGCCCATCGGCGAGCTGCAGGTCCGCATCCCCGACAGCTACATGGGCGATATCATCGGCGACCTGAACAAGCGCCGCGGTCGCGTCATGGGCATGGATCCCACCGGCGACGGCGACCAGATCGTCACCGCCGAGGTCCCCATGGGCGAGATGATGAACTACGCCATCGACCTGCGCTCCATGAGCCAGAGCCGCGGCAGCTTCACGCTGCACTTCGTCCGCTATGAGGACTGCCCCCCCGCCGCCCAGGAGAAGGCCATCGCCGAGGCGAAGGCCATGGCGGTGGAATAAACAAGACCCGCGAAAAGGCTGCAAAGCATCCGCTTTGCAGCCTTTTTTCCGTGCGCCCCCGCCGCGGCGGAGGAGGGAAAAAACACCGCTTGTTTTTCTCAAAAAGCTATTGACAAATTTGCTAATTGATATATAATATCAATTGTAAAAGCACTGCGGAACGGAGGGAGACAGCACATGGCGGCGCGACAGACCTTGCAGAAGACCATCATATACGCGGCGCTGTGCGAGCTGGCCAACCATCCCACGGCGGACATGGTCTGCGAGCGGGTGCGGCGGGATTTCCCCACCGTCAGCAAGGCCACCGTCTACCGGGTGCTGCGCCAGATGGCGGAGCAGGGCAAGATCGTCCGGCTCTCGGTGCCGGGCGGCCCGGACCATTACGACCATATGACGCATCCCCATTTCCACGTCTGCTGCACCGGCTGTGCCCGGGTGGACGATGTGGAGATGCCGGACCCCGGCGCGCTGGAGAAGACCGTGACGGACAGCCGCGGCTACCGCATCTCCGGCTGCAGCGTGGTGCTGACGGGACTGTGTCCCGACTGCCAGAAGTGAAAAATGCGAAAGCGTTTTCCATACAAAACAGCCAAAAATTTTTGTAAAGGAGATTACGAATATGAAAAAGTGGGTCTGCCCTGTCTGCGGTTATGTGCATGAAGGCGATACTCCCCCCGAGTTCTGCCCCACCTGCAAGGTGCCCGGCTCCAAGTTCACCGAGCTGAAGGCCGACGCCAAGCTGGCCGCCGAGCACGAGTACGGCATCTATGCCAAGACCGTGAAGAACAACCCCGACATCAGCGAAGAGGACAAGAAGTATATCTACGAGCAGCTGATGGCCAACTTCAACGGCGAGTGCTCCGAAGTCGGCATGTATCTGTGCATGGCCCGCATCGCCCACCGCGAGGGCTATCCCGAGATCGGCCTGTACTGGGAGAAGGCCGCCTATGAAGAGGCTGAGCACGCC
>JBJDYT010000031.1:0-26828 GCA_051867635.1 Oscillospiraceae bacterium | reverse complement strand
CAGGTTGGTGGCGCCGGGGCCGGAGGTGGCGAAGCAGACGCCCACCTTGCCGGTGCTGCGGGCGTAGCCGTCCGCCGCGTGGGAGGCACCCTGCTCGTGGGCCGTCAGGTAGTGCTTGATCCGCCCCTCATAGTTGCTCAGCTCGTCGTAGATATTCAGAATGGTCCCGCCGGGATAACCAAAAACAACATCCACTCCCTGCTCCAGCAGGCACTCCAACAGTATTTTCGAACCACTCATCTTCATGATCTGCGAACCATCCTTCTGCATAGTAGTATAAAAAATCAGGTCCCACAGCCTGAAAGCCAGACCACAGGACCTGTATCACGCACATTCTCTTCGTCTTGGCTTCCTTCCGGCTCTGTTCAGCTTTTGCGGGAAGCCACCCCCCGGCATGCGGCGGGCGAATATGCTTGATCGCGGTTTACGGTAGCGCTTTCAAGACGCAGGGGACTGCACAGTCGTACGCCCAGAATCAGCAGGCTAATAATCATTACCGCAATCAAAATCAACATCAATTCGTACCTCTCCGATGTTTCCGCCGGTTTCGCGGGGTTACTGTCGAACTTTAAAGTGATACCAGTCTATCTCGTTTTCCGCCGTGCTGTCAATGGAAATATTGACAAAAATACGCGCATATTTTCCCGGCTTCCATGGCGAATATATGCAATTTCTTCCACCCCGGTTCCGGCGCTTTCCGCCTGCGCGCCCACAAGCCCTTGGCGCCCAAGGCTTTGCCCGCAAAAGCCCTACAGGGCCGCGGGTCCTCTCCGCCCCCCTTCCTCCCGGCGGGAGCGGCCGGCCTGCCGCCCGCCCGGCGGGGAAAATGTGAGCAACTTTCCCGTCAAATGCGGCTCCGGCCTGCAAAAAACTGGGAAAAATGTGGAATTTGCAAAAGAGGGATTGACAAAACCCGCATCTTCTTGTAAAGTAACACGCAATATGACACTTGAAATACGATGACAGGGAAAAAGTCTCTTCGGGAAGCTTCAGAGAGTTGTCGGTCGCTGCGAGACAATGCGGAAGGGAGAGACGTCACTGGCCCTCGAGTAGTTTCGCTGAACCGGCCGGCGGCCGCGTAGGCGGAAACGGGTCTCCTCACCGTTACCAGAGAGGCGGGATTCACGCGGCGCTGCGCCGCGCCGATGCCGAAAGCGGACAGATATCTGTCAACAGGAGTGGTACCGCGGAAGTGCAGGCTTTCGTCTCTTGAAAAAAGAGACGGGAGCCTTTTTATTTTGCCCGCGCGTACGCAAAAGCCGAAAAACCAACGCCGAAAGGCGACAGCAGGAGGAAAGATTTCTATGAAGCGCATTCGAATTTTTGACACCACGCTGCGGGACGGCGAGCAGTCTCCGGGCTGCAGCATGAATCTGGGAGAAAAGGTGGAGATGGCCCGGCAGCTGGAGGCCCTGGGCGTGGACGTGATCGAGGCGGGCTTTGCCATCGCCTCCCCCATGGACTTCAAGAGCGTGCAGGCTATTTCCGCCGCCGTGTCGTCGTGCACGGTGGCGAGCCTCGCCCGCTGCCGGAAGGGGGACATCGACGCGGCGTGGGACGCCGTGAAGGAGGCGAAGCATCCCCGCATCCACGTCTTCCTCGCCACCAGCGAGATCCATATGCAGTATAAGCTGAAGATGACCCGGGAGGAGGTGCTCTCCGCCATCACCGAGATGGTGGGCTACGCCAGAAGCAAGTGCGAGGACATCGAGTTCTCCGCCGAGGACGCCTCCCGTTCCGACCCCGCTTTCCTGGCCCAGTGCTACTCCAACGCCGTGGCCGCCGGCGCCACCACGCTGAACGTCCCCGACACCGTGGGCTATTCCACCCCCCAGGAGATGGGCCAGCTCATCGACTATCTGCGGGAGCACATCGCGGGCGTGGAAAACGTGGCCATCTCCGTCCACTGCCACGACGACCTGGGCATGGCGGTGGCGAACTCCCTGGAGTGCATCCGCCACGGCGCCACCCAGGTGGAGTGCACCGTCAACGGCATCGGCGAGCGGGCCGGCAACGCCAGCCTGGAGGAGATCGCCATGGCCATCAAGACCCGGCGCAGCTTCTATGACGCGGAGACCGGCATCAACACCCGGCAGATCTACAAGAGCAGCAAGCTCCTGGCCAACATCACCGGCGTCCCCATCCCGCCCAGCAAGGCCGTCGTCGGCGCCAACGCCTTCGCCCACGAGTCCGGCATCCACCAGCACGGCGTCATCGCCAACGCCCAGACCTATGAGATCATGAACTCCGCCGACGTGGGCATCCCCCAGAACACCATGGTGCTGGGCAAGCACTCCGGCAAGCACGCCCTGCGGGAGAAGCTGGAGTCCATGGGCTATGAGGTCTCCGACGAGGAGCTGAACAAGATCTTCGCCCGCTTCAAGGACCTGGCCGACAAGAAGAAGAACGTCACCGGCTCCGATATCGAGGCGCTGGTCCTGAGCCGCCGCCACGACGCCCCCTCCGTCTGCCAGCTCGTCAGCCACGTGGTCAACGCCGGCACCGGCATCACCAACACCTCCTGCATCCGGCTGCAGCGGGACGGCGAGACGCTGGAGGAGGTGGCCATCGGCTCCGGCCCGCTGGACGCGTCCTTCAAGGCCATCAACCGGATGCTGGACATGGACATCAAGCTGGACAGCTTCAGCCTCAACGCCGTCACCGACGGCGAGGACGCCGTGGGCGAAGCGGTGGTGAAGATCTCCGACGAAAGCGGCAGGACTTACACCGGCACCGGCCTTTCCACGGATATCATCGAATCCTCCATCCGCGCCTATGTCAACGGCATCAACAAAATGATCGAGGCCGCCAACTGAAAAGCGGCGGTCTGAAAGGAGAAAACGCACATGGGAATGACCATGACACAGAAGATCCTGGCCCACCACGCGGGGCTCGACGAGGTGCGGGCCGGACAGCTGATCCAGGCGAAGCTGGACCTGGTGCTGGGCAACGACATCACCACGCCCGTGGCCATCAATGAGTTCGAGGCCAACGGCTTCACCGGCGTGTTCGACAAGAGCCGCATCGCCCTGGTGATGGACCACTTCACCCCCAACAAGGACATCAAGGCCGCCACCCAGTGCAAGCAGTGCCGCGCCTTTGCCCACCGCTTCGACATTGACCACTACTATGACGTGGGCGAAATGGGCATCGAACACGCGCTGCTGCCGGAAAAGGGCCTGGTGGCCCCCGGCGAGGCCGTCATCGGCGCCGACTCCCACACCTGCACCTACGGCGCCCTGGGCGCCTTCTCCACCGGCGTCGGCTCCACCGACATGGGCGCCGCCATGGCCGTGGGCCAGACCTGGTTCAAGGTCCCCTCCGCCATCCGGGTCCGCATCACCGGCAAGAAGCGCCCCTTCGTCTCCGGCAAGGACGTCATGCTGACCCTCATCGGCAAGATCGGCGTGGACGGAGCGCTGTACCAGTCGCTGGAGTTCACCGGCGAGGGCGTGGCGGAGCTCAGCATCTATGACCGTCTGACCATCTCCAACATGGCCATCGAGGCCGGCGCGAAAAACGGCATCTTCCCGGTGGACGACGTGACCCGCGCCTATGTGGCGGGCCGCGTGGACCGCCCCTGGACGGCCTTCGAGGCCGATCCCGACGCGGAGTACACCCGCACGGTGGAGCTGAACCTGGACGAGATCGACTGCACGGTGGCCTGGCCCCATCTGCCGGAAAATGCCCACAGCGCCCGGGAGGGCAAGGACATCGCCATCGACCAGATCGTCATCGGCTCCTGCACCAACGGCCAGCTGCCGGATATCGCCGCCGCCGCCGAGATCATGAAGGGCCGCCATCTGGCCCCCGGCGTCCGGGGCATCATCATCCCCGCCACCCAGAGCGTCTACCGGGAGTGCATGCACCGGGGCTACACCGACATCTTCCTGGACGCGGGCTGCATCGTCTCCACCCCCACCTGCGGCCCCTGCCTGGGCGGCCACATGGGCTGCCTCGCCGCCGGCGAGCGCTGCGTCTCCACCACCAACCGCAACTTCGTCGGCCGCATGGGCCACGTGGACAGCGAGGTCTACCTCGCCTCCCCCGCCGTGGCCGCCGCCTCCGGCGTCGCCGGACATATCGCGCACCCTGCCGAATTATAAAGAGGGGACTTCGTCCCCCCTTTAGATTCCCCCCACCAGAGACATCGGTCACTGGTGAACGCCGCCCAAGGCGGCTGGGTCAAAGTATTTTTGTCAGGCACATGTCCTGACAAAAATGATTCGAAATAAATATATATGATATGCTATGCCGCTTATCCGGCAGACTGGAGAATGCAAATGAACGCACACGGAACAGCACATAAATACGGCGACCACGTCGACACGGACGTCATCATCCCCGCCCGGTACCTCGCGACCCAGGACCCCAAGGAGCTGGCCGCCCACTGCATGGAGGATATCGACAAATCCTTCCGCGAGAAAACCAAGCCCGGCGACCTGCTGGTGGCCGGCTGGAACTTCGGCTGCGGCTCCTCCCGGGAGCACGCCCCCATCGCCATCAAGGCCAGCGGCGTCTCCTGCGTCATCGCCAAGACCTTTGCCCGCATCTTCTACCGCAATTCCATCAACATCGGCCTCGCCATCCTGGAGTGTCCCGCCGCCAGCGACGGCATCCGCGACGGCGACGAGGTCAGCGTGGATTTTGATACCGGCGTCATCACCAACGTCACCAAGGGAGAGACGTATCAGGCGGAGCCCTTCCCGCCCTTCATCAAGGATATGATCGCCCAGGGCGGCCTGATGGCCTCCCTGCGGGCAAAGGAGGCGCGGAAATGAACAAGACCATCGCGCTCATCCGGGGCGACGGCATCGGCCCGGAGATCGTGGGCGAGGCCGTGGGCGTGCTGGACGCCGTGGCCCGGAAATTCGGCCACAGCTTTACCTATGTGGAGGCTCCCATGGGCGGCAACGCCATCGATGCCTTCGGCGTTCCCCTGCCGGAGTCCTCTCTGGAGACCTGCCTGAAGTCCGACAGCGTGCTGCTGGGCGCGGTGGGCGGCCCCAAGTGGGACGCGCAGCCCTCCCACAACCGCCCCGAGCGCGGGCTTCTGCAGCTGCGCGGCGGCATGGGGCTTTACTCCAACATCCGCCCCGCCCGGATGTTCTCCGACCTCTCCGCCGCCTGCCCCCTGCGGGCGGACATCGCGGCGAAGGGCATCGACTTCGTGGTGGTGCGGGAGCTCATCGGCGGCGTTTACTTCGGCGAACATTCCACCGCCGAGGTGGACGGCGAGCAGAAGGCCACGGATATCATGTCCTACTCCGAGCATGAGATTCGCCGCATCGCCCACGTGGCCTTCCAGATGGCCCGCAAGCGCCGCAAGCACGTCACCTCCGTGGACAAGGCCAACGTGCTGGACACCTCCCGGCTCTGGCGCAAGACCGTCACGGCCGTGGCGGAGGAGTATCCGGACGTGACGCTGCGGCACATGTATGTGGACAACGCCGCCATGCAGATGGTCCGGGACCCCAGCCAGTTCGACGTCATCGTGACGGAGAACCTTTTCGGCGACATCCTCTCCGACGAGGCCAGCCAGATCACCGGCTCCATCGGCATGATCCCCTCCTCCAGCATGGGGGAGGGCTCCCGCGGCCTGTATGAGCCCATCCACGGCTCCGCGCCGGACATCGCCGGGCAGGACAAGGCCAATCCCATCGGCACCATCCTGGCCGCCGCCATGATGCTGCGCTTCAGCTTCGACATGGCGGCGGAGGCCGACGCCGTGGAGCAGGCGGTGGACGCCGTTTTGAAGGACGGCTGGCGCTGCGGCGATATCATGGCCGAGGGCAAGCGCCTGGTGGGCTGCCGGGAGATGGGCCGGCTCATCCGGGAACGCATCTGAACCCTGCCGACACCATAAGAGGGACCCTGCTTTTCAGCAGGGCCCCTCTTTTTTATCCCTATACGTCCGGCGGCCGCTTCCGCTCTCAATCACAGGAAGTATCCTACCACTTTCAACAGTCCGCTGACGCCGATCAAAACGTATACCCACTTCTTCAAGCGCTCCTGGTCGAGCTTCCTGTACACGCGTTTTCCTATGGCCACGCCGGCCAGCATCCCGCACAGCCCCGCTATGATCCACCACACAGTCTGCCGCACGATAATGCCGTCCATCACGCGGACGGCCGTGCCGTAGACGTCGCTGATGATGATATAGGCCTGCATGGTGGCGTAGTAGACGTCCTTTGTCTCCGAAGCGTTCAGCAGATAAACGCCCACAGGGACCCCGCCCAGGGCGAACAGGCCGCCCAGAGTGCCGCCTATGGCGCCGGAGGCTACCGCCGTGGCCGTGGTGGGCCGCAGCTTAATGCGCTGGTTCCATTTGATGTAATACACGGAAAAGAGGATCATCACCACGCCCAGCGCCAGCGACAGCGGCCGGGTAGGCAGGAGCTTGGCGATGTGGGTCATGACCGGCATGATGACCGCGTTTGCCAGCAGGGTCGGAATGATATAGGACAGCCGCACGCTCTTGCGGTAAGGCAGCAGGGCCACGGCCGACGCCACCATGGATACGGCGGCCGTCACGGCGCTCGATTGCGGAATGGAGCCCATAATGAGCGGAAAGAACATCACGGAAACCATGCCGAACCCAAACCCGAGGGTCGACTGGACCAGACCGCCGCACAGGCTTATGAGACAGATCTGCAGATAAGATACCATCCGTATCCCCCATTTTGCTTAATAGGTGCTGAAGCCAGGCCAAACCATCATCAGCAAATAGCCCACCGCCGCAACGACTACGGCGCTGCTGACCGTGAGCAGCGCTCCCTTGCTCAGCAAATACTTGGGCTGCAGGCCCATCCCCACCGGGATGGCCCGGATGGTCGTAGGCAGCATGTAGGCGCAGTTGAAGGCCGCGATCACGGTATAGACGTACGGCAGCGGGTTGCGTCCCACTCCTTCGCAGATGCTGATCACGATGGGGATCGAGATCGCCGCCGCGGAGGTGTTGTTGGAGAGCTCGGAGAGCAGGACCGTGAAAACGGAGAACACCAGGACCGTGCCGAAGCCGCCTGTCAGATTCATCCTCTGCGTGATGCCCGCAAACCCGTCTATGGCCCCGGTGGACGACAGCAGCGCGCCGATGGCCATACCGCCGCCGCACATGAAGATCAGGCCCCAGCCCAATTCTCTGGAGGCGTGCTCCCAGGTGTTAAGGTATCCCCCGCTCTCCTTGGGGATCACAAAGGTCAGGATACCAAAGACGAGGAAGACATACGCGGGCTTCAGCTCAGGCAAATACCCGGCATACAGGCTGCGTGCGAAGCAGAGGAACATCACCACGGCAAACAGCGCCAGAGACACCTTCTCGTCCCTCGAAATGGAAGGCAGTTCCTGGTACATGGTCCTGAAATACTCCCGGCTGCCCTGCAGGTTGATTTTTTTGGGCTTCAGCAGCATCAGGCAGACAAGATCCGCAAGGATCACCGCCAGCATCAGGGGCATCAGGCGGATGAACCAGGCCGTGTACATGAATTCCTGGCCGATCAGCTCTTCCAAATAATCGATGGCCACCAGGTTCATGGCTCCGCCAAGGGGCGTTCCCATCCCCCCGATACCGGCTCCCCAGGCAATACTCACGAGGATGATGGGCGCGATCTTGCCGCTGCGCAGGTCCCCCTCCCCCACATAGCACAGCATGGACAGCGCAATAGGGGCCAGCATGGCGCAGACCACCATGTTGGGCAGGAACATGGACAGTACCGTGGAGACCAGGAACCACACCACGATCTGCTGCGTCAAAGAGGGGCCGATCAAGTACAGGCACTTCAGCGCGATACGCTTGTCCAGGCCGGTCACGGTCCAGGAGATCGAGATCAGGTCTGCGCCGATCAGCAGGAAAATGGTGTCGTTGGCGTATTTCACCAGCAGCGTTTCCATGGGCGCCAGGCAGAACAGCGCGTTGACCACCAGCGGGATAAAGCCCGTCACGCCGGTATGTACCGGTAACGCGACCCACCAGACCCCCATCCAGGCCAATGTGCCGATCGCCGCCCGCGCCTCATAGGAAAAGACGGACGAAGGCAGGAGGAACGTGCACAGCAGGAAGCAAATGGGCCCCAGCAGAAGGGAACCGCCTTTTCTGCTACTCTTTTTCATCTTCTTTCTCCGTCAATCGATGTCCGGGATCGGCTCCACCGTCTGCAGCTTCCCGTCCAGGCGCACATCCAGCTCCTTCACAAGGCCCAGCAGCTGCCCTACCGACTCGGCAACGCCGACCCCTGCCTGCCGGAGCGCCTCGATCTTTGAGGCCGCCGACCCTTTTCCGCCGGACACGATGGCTCCGGCATGTCCCATTTTCTTGCCGGCCGGCGCCTGCGCGCCGGCAATATAGGCGAGCACCGGCTTGGGATACTGCGTATCCTTCACATATTCCGCCGCATCCTCCTCCGAGGTTCCGCCGATCTCGCCCAGCAGGACCACGCAGTCCGTATCCGGGTCGTCCCGGAACATCTTCAGGCCGTCCGTGTGGCTCAGGCCGACCACCATGTCGCCTCCGATGCCCAGACAGGTGGACTGCCCATAGCCTGCAAAGCTCAGGTTGGAGGCCACCTCATGGGTCATCGTTCCGCTGCGGGAAATGATCCCGATATGTCCGCGCTTATAGATATAGTCCGGCATGATCCCGACCTTGCTCCGGCCGGGAGAGATCACGCCGATCGTGTTGGGCCCGACGACCGTGGCCCCCACGGCCTCTGCGCGGTGTACGATCCTGAGCGCGTCATGCACCGGCACAAACTCCGTGATGATCACCACCAGCTTCAGTCCCGCTTCGATGGCCTCCATCGCCGCGCTCAAAACCGCCTTCGGCGGGACCAGGATCATGGAGGCGTTGATCGCCGGATGGGCCCGCAGCGCATCCGCCACATGGTCATAGACAGGGACTCCCAGCACCTCCGCCCCGGCCTTTCCCGGCGTGACGCCGGCCGCCACGCAGACGCCCGCTTCCAGGCTCCGTTTGGTGTGGGTCCTCCCTTCCTTTCCTGTAATGCCCTGCACCAGAAGGCAGGTCCTCTCGTCAACCAGAATGCTCACTGCTCCAGGCCTCCTGTTTTTTCATGAGTCGAATCAATTTCTCCACCGCATCGTCCGTGGTCCCATACCGCACCTGCGTCAAATGCAGCGCATCGTATATCTGCCAGCCCTCCTCCTGGTTAAAGCCGCGGCTCTTGACCACGATGGGCTTTTTCAGCCCCTCCGCCCAGGCTTTTTCCAGGGCGTCGCGGATCCCCTCCGCCATCGTCAGGCAGTTGTTGACGCCGCCGAACACATTTACGATGATCCCCTCCACTTCCGGGATATGCATGAGAAGGCCGACGGCCGCCTCGGTTTTTTCCCTGGTGGTGCCGCCCAGATCCAGGAAGTTGTACGGCACGCCTCCATAGAGCTTGATGGCGTCAATGGTGGCCATGCCGATCCCCGCGCCGCCGGAGACAACGCCGATATTGCCGCCCTGTCCCAGCTCCACAAAGGCGAAGCCGGCCTCCTGGGCGATCTGATTGGACTGCGTCTCCTTTTCACGGGGTATGACCGTCAGGTTCTCATGGCGGTAGCGGGCGTTGTCATCCATGACGAACTTCGCGTCCGCGGCCAGGAGCTTTCCCTGCCCGGTCCGAACCAGGGGATTGATCTCAAGGGTCGTGGCGTCCAGCTCATAAAACATCTTCAGCAGCCTGCAGGCGATCTCATAGATCTCCCTTTCCTGCTCCTGCCCGAGGGAAAAACGGGCGGTGGCCTGTTCCCAGGCCTCCCAGGACAGGGTATCCCGGACCGCGATGCGGCTGAGCTTTTCAGGGGACTGGGCCGCCAGCGTCTCAATGTCCATCCCGCCGAAGGGGGTATACAGCATGACGACGCCCTTTGCCCGGCGGTCAAGCACGATCCCCAAATAGTGTTCCTGTGCGATGTCAAGCTTCGGAACGAGCAGAATATCCGCCGGGTGCTTGCCGTTGATGACGACCTGGTTGACCTTCTCAAGGGCCTTCTCCAGCTCAGCCCGGTTCTCCGCAAAGAGAATGCCGCCGGCCTTTCCTCTTTTTCCGCTCAAAAACTGCGCTTTTGCAACGCAGGGATACCGGACCTCCGTCAGGTCCCGGTCCTGCGAATACAGGACCCCCTCATCCGTGGGGATCCCATACAGCTGCATCAGCCGCTTTCCTTCTACCTCATAGAAATCCATGCTTCATTCCTCCTGCACAGGCCCCGCCGTTATCCGAAGATCTCTTCGTAGGTGGCAGCCTTTGCATTTTCCTTGCGGAATCCAATGCGGGTGACGTTCATCAGATACTTGTAGGTGAAGTTGTCCGAGATGCTGTTGTTGCCCCAGCTGCCGCAGCCCAGCGTTGTGGTGGGCCACAGGCCGTTCTCCCAGGCGCCGCCGCCGGAGGACGCTCCGCACTGGTTCACGACCAGGCGGGAGATCGGCAGGGCGGTCCCCACGTATTCAATATGCTCCGGCGTGTTGGAGTGAATGACGGTACAGTGGCCCTTGCCCTCCACCAGCAGGTTCTGCTTTGCGATCTCCACCGCTTCTTCAAACCCGTCATAGGGCAGGATGGCCAGCACCGGGCACATCTTTTCGCGGCAGAGCACATCCGCCCGTCCGCAGCCCCTGGCCTTCACCGCGATCACTCTGGTCCCTTCCGGGATCTCGATCCCGGCCAGGGCCGCCACCTTGTCCACGGGCTGCCCCACAACGCTGCGGCTGATGGGGCCGCCGCCGGGGAACAGCGTCTCCCGCAGCCGGTCCGCCTGCGCCTCATCCTCCAGCAGGTACACGCCCTGCGCCTTCAGCGCCTCCAGCATCGCGGGCTGCTTGTCCTTCTGCACGATGACGCACTGCTCCGAGGTGCAGGGCATGCCGTTGTCGAAGGTGCGTCCCCGGACCACCAGCTCGGCCACCTTCGCCAGGTCCGCGTCCGTATCCACGATGCACTGGTCGTTGCCCGCGCCGACGCCGAAGGCGGGCTTGCCGCTGGAATAGGCCGCCTTCACCATGCCTCCGCCGCCGGTGGCGATCACCACGTCCACGCTGGCCATGAGCGCCGTGCTGAGCTCAATGGTGGGGTCGTCGATCATCAGCACCAGGTCCTCCGGCAGGCCAAGCTCTTTCAGCGCGCTCCGGAACAGGTCCACCACGGCCCGCGTGCATTTCTTGGAGCGCGGATGCGGCGCAATAATGATGGAGTTTCTGCACTTCAGCGCAAAAGCCGCGTTGCTCATGGGGGTCACGATGGGGTTGGTGCAGGGGGCGATACAGCAGACGACGCCGACGGGCTTTGCGATTTCCATAACAGCCCGCTCCGGGATATAGCGCAGCACGCCGACGGACTTCTTGTCCTTCAGGTCGTTCCAGATCAGCGTCGCCTTTCCGTAGTTCTTCTGGACCTTGTGCTCGTAAACGCCCATGCCGGTCTCATCCACCGCCATCTGCGCCAGAGGCTCCGCATGGTCGGCGATCACCTTGCAGACTGCGCGCGCGGCCGCATCCGCCTGTTCCTGCGTGGCGTCCTTAAACTCGTTGAACGCGGCGCGGGAACGTTCCATCAACTGGGCGATCAATTCTTTGGCTTCCATTTGCAATATCCTCCCTTTCAGTGTGCAAGCGCCATGCTGTCATAGCCGAACTCGCTGGGGTTGAAGCATTCGATGTAGTACCCCAGCTGCTGCATGGCGTCAAAATAGGCCCAGCGCGCGCCGGGATATCTGGCGGAGGGTCCGGTCTGCACCATCATGATGCCCTGGGCCTCCAGGGCGGCCTTTGCCCGCTCAAAATCGTTCACGTCAAACAGGATATGATGCAGGCCCTCTCCGTGCGTATCCAGATAATCCTGCCATACGTTCCTGCCGCGGGTGGGCTGCAGCAGCTCGATCTCAATATGCTCGAACCGAACGAAGGCCATTCGGACGCTGAAGTCCTCCACTTCGCCGTAGTACAGCTTCTCCCCCTCCGGCGTATCGGCAAAGGCATAGGCTTCCCAGCCGAACACGGCCTTCAGGGTCTCCAGGGTCCTGTCGATGTCACGGACCACGATCCCGATCTGGACCATTTTGTGAAACATGCTGTTTTGCGGGGTCACAATTTTAGAAATATCCATATAGCTCCTCTGCTCCCTGTGCATACAGTCCTACTTGCGGGCCATGGCCCGCTTGGCCGCCGCCGCGATATCCTCGGCCGTCATATGGTACTTTTTCGCCAAATACGCCTGGTCCGCCGCCTCGCCGAAATGGTCCTGCGTCCCGATAAACTCGATGGGGACCGGATGGTTCCTGGCCGTGGCCTCGGCGACGGCGGAGCCGACGCCGCCGATCACATTGTGGTTGTCGCAGGTGACCACCGCGCCCGTCTTCCGCACCGATGCGAGCAGGGTCGCCTCATCCAGGGGCTTGATCGTATGTACGTCCAGGACCTCCGCGCTGATCCCCTCCGAGGCCAGCAGCAGCGCGGCGTCACGGGCGGCCGCGACCATGATGCCGCTGGCCGCCAGAGTCACGTCCGAGCCGTCACGCAGCTTCTCGATGCGCATGAGGTCAAACTCCGCATCTTCGTCATAGATCTCCGGCGCGCCTTTTCGCAGCAGCCTGATATACACAGGCTTGCCGTTGTAAATGACCTCGGGCAGGAGCTTGCGCATCATGGTCAGGTCTGAAGGCTCAAAGATCATCAGTCCCGGAATGCTGCGCAGCGTGCCGATGTCGTCCAGGCCCATATGCGTCGCGCCGTTCACCTGGGCGGTGATCCCGGGGTCGCCGCCGAACAGCTTGACCGCCTTCTGTGCAAAGCAGACCGACAGCGCCACCTGGTCGCAGACTCTGCGGGAGGAAAACGCAGCGAAGGTAAATGTCAGGGGGATAAAGCCGTAGGCAGCCAGCCCGGCCGCGACCGAGACCATGTCGGCTTCGGCGATCCCCGCTTGGAGCGTCCGCTCCGGGAACAGCTGATGCAGCTTGGTCGTGCCCACCGCCTTGGCCAGGTCGGCGTCCAGGACGACGATCCTGTCATCCTTTTGCATCAGCTCCTCCAGGACCTGCTCCATGACTTGACGCATTTCCAGATTCTTCATACTTCCACGCCTCCTTTACGAAAGTTCCCGGAGCGCCTCCTGCAGCATCTCAGGCGTCACCGTCATACTGTGATTGCCGCAGCCCGCGCGAAGCGCAAAGGACACTCCGCAGCCCTTTGTCGTATTGAGAATGATCATCGTCGGCTTTCCCTTCGTGTTTTTCGCCTCCAGGATGGCACGGTCCACCTCTTCCACGTCATTCCCGTCCTGCACCACGATCACATTCCAGTTGAAGGCCTCCCACTTCTTGTCCAGGGGCGCCACCTCCACGATCTCGCTGCAGGGGCCGTCCAGCTGGAGCTTGTTGTAGTCAGAAAAGGCGATCAGATTGTCCAGCTTCTGCGCGCCGGCCAGCATGGCTGCCTCCCAGATCTGCCCCTCCTGGCTCTCGCCGTCTCCCACCATGGCGTAGATCGTGGCGCCATATCCCTTCATCCTCGCGCCGAGGGCCAGGCCCACCGCGCAGGAGAAACCCTGTCCCAGGGAACCCGTGGTCATATCCACACCGGGCGTGCGGTTCATGTCGCAGTGGCTGGGCAGGATCGTCTCCGGCCGGTTCAGGGTCAGCAGGTGGGACTTGTCAAAATATCCCAGGTCCGCCAGCACCGCATACAGGGCCGGCCCTGAATGCCCTTTCGACAGGACGAAGCGGTCCCGGTCCTCCTTCTGCGGGTGCTGCACATCGATGTTCATTTCCTTGTAATAGAGCACGACCAGCGTCTCTATAATCGACAGGCTCCCGCCGACATGGCCCACTCCCAGGCTAGCGATCGACTCCAATGTCATCCGCCGTATTTGGCGGCATTTCTGTACAAGGCGTTCTTTTTCGAGCTTATCCATACGCTCCTCCATTTGTATCCGTTTCGCCAAAAATGCAATTTTACTTGCAAATTTTTTATCTTTTGCAAAAAAAATCCCAAAAAAGTGTAAATTAATAAAACGTATCTTTTGTTTTGCAAAAATTCCTGCATTTTTCTCTGCAGCGGATGGCGTCTCACCTGCCAAACGCTTTCCCATTCCCCGCGGAAACGCTCACCACCATTTGATCATGTCCGTGATCTCCTGACGGATCTTGATGAATTCCGGGTCCGCGATATTCCGCGGGCGGGGCAGGTCGATGACGCGCTCTGCTTTGACGGTGGTCGGCTTTGCCGACATGATCAGGCACCTCTCCGCCAGGTAGACCGCTTCTTCAATGTTGTGCGTAATGAAGATCACCGTGCTGTTGGTCTCCTTCTGGAGCCGCAGCACCTCATCCTCCAGATAGTAGCGGACCTTGATATCCATCTGCCCGTACGGCTCGTCCATCAACAGCAGGTCAGGGTGCATGGCAAAGCTGCGCCCGATCACGATGCGCTGCTCCGCGCTGACGGAAAGCTGATGCGGGTATGCCTTGCGGTCGGCCTTCAGGCCGATCAGGTCCAATATGTGCTCGACGCGCTCGTCGATCACGTTCTTGGGGTACTTCTTGATCTCCAGGTTGAAGCGGATGTTTTCCTCCACCGTCAGCCAGGGAAAGGCAGAAGGCTCCTGAAACACAAAGCTCAAATTGTGCTTTTTGGGGTCGGCCGGCTCCCCGTCAATGAGGATCCTGCCGCTTGTGGGCTCAAGCAATTTGACCAACAGGTTCAGAAAGGTCGTCTTGCCGCAGCCGGTAGGCCCGACGAGGCACACGAACTCTCCCTTTTTAATGTTGAAAGAAATATCGTCAAGAACCAACAAATCCCCGAATTTCTTGGTCAGATGTTCAACTAATACTTTAGGCTGTTCGTTCATGCTTTCCCTCCGGCTTTACAAGGCAAGATCCATGGCTTCTGCGATCTCATTTCTCAGCTCCAGGAACTCCACATCCGTATTGCTCCGCGGACGCGGCATCCGGGGCACGTATTCCTTCACAACGCGGGATGGCTTGTTGCTCATCAATACGATGCGGTCTCCCAGCGTGACGGCCTCCTCAATGTTGTTCGTGACGAACACGACCGTGACCTTTTCCTGCTCCCAGATCTTCAGGATCTCTCCCTGCATCTGGTAGCGCGTCTGCGCATCCAGGGCTCCAAACGGCTCGTCCATCAAAATGAGGTCCGTGTTGCTGGCGTACGCCCGCGCGATCCCCACGCGCTGCTTCATGCCGCCGGACAGCTGCGCGGGATACGCCTTTTCAAAGCCCTGCAGCCCCACCAGGTCGATGAATTTCTTGGCGGTCTCCTCCCGCTTTTTCTTCTCAACGCCGTGGAAGCGCTGGTTCATCTGCACGTTGTCGATCACTGTTTTCCACGGAAAGAGCGCGTAGCGCTGGAAAACGAAGCCAATTTCCCCATGGTGGTATTCTTTTCCCAAAAACTCAATGGTCCCGTTGTCCGGCTTTTCCAGGTCCGCAAGGATATTGAGAAAGACGGTCTTTCCGCACTGACCCGGTCCCAGCAAAACCAGGAATTCATTCTCGTACACATCCAAGGACATATCCTTCAGGACCTGGACCTGCTTGTCCTTTGTCTCATATGCCTTGCTGACGTTCCGGACCCTTATTTTGCATTTAGATACACCCATGGACACAAAATCCTTTCCAATTTATTCAGGCTGAACGTAAGGATCGAGCTGATCAGCGCGATCACCACAATACCCGCCATCACCTGCGCGATATCCAGCTCCTCCATGCCGTTGATGATGAGATAGCCGACGCCCTTTGTCGCGGCGACCATCTCCGCCGCCACGACTGCCAGCCACGCAGTGGAAAGAGAGGTCTTCATTCCCGCAATAATCGTCGGCACCGCATCGGGGAGCGCCACGTTGAACAGCATCTGCCTTGCGTTGGCGCCCAGCGTCGTTCCCGCGTTCAGCAGCAGCTGGTCGGCGGATGCGATACCGGCGTAGGTGTTCAGCACCACAGGCATCAGGGCGGCAATAAACACAATGATGATCTTGGATTTTTCCCCGATCCCGCACCAAAGGATGATCAGCGGGATCCACGCGATGGGAGGGATGGGCCGGACGATGGAAAACAGTGGCCAGACAAAGCGGCGGAACGTCTTGAACCAGCCAAACCCGATGCCCATCGCAACGCCGATGACGCACGCGATCGCAAACGCCACCAGCACGCGGCTCAGGCTGGCCAGAATGTGCCCGCCGAGCAGGGTCTTGGCGACCGGCGTATAGCACATATGGATGATCCGCTCCACGACCTCCTTGGGCGTGGAAATAAAGCTGCTGGGCTGGAGCGCGTAGATCCACCAGACGGCCAGAAACAGGGTCAGGGAAAGCAGTGAAATGAGGCCGTATATCGATTTATTTGCACCGATCTTTTTCATAGGTTTTTTCATTTCTTCCTCCAGGGCGCCACCTTTGTTTCAATCAGGTCAAGCAGCAGCGTGAACAGCGCGCCGATCAGGCCGATAACGAGCATCCCGACAATGACCAGGTCAGAGCGCACCAGGTTTCTGGCCCGCTGGATCAGGTAGCCAAGCCCCTGAGAAGACGACAGCATCTCCGCCGCCACCAGGGTCGCCCACGCGCTGCCGAGGGAGGTCTTAATGCCGGTAAACATCAGCGGGACAGCAGACGGGATACCGACCTTGAAGAATATTTGCCATCTGGTAGCGCCGGCGGTCTTTGCCACATTGATCAGCACGGGATTCGTCCGCTTGATCCCCGTGTAGGAATTGATGACGCAGGGAACAAACGAGGCGATAAAAATAATAAAAGCCTTTGCCTCCGTGCCGATCCCCAGCGTCAGCAGAACCACAGGGATCCAGGCCAGCGGAGGGATGGGGCGGACGATTTCAAAAATAGGCGTCAAAAACGCGTCGGCGCCCCGGAAGTAACCCATCAGCAACCCCATGGGCACGCCGATCACCACCGCCAGCACAAAGCCCGTGGAGGCCAGCTTTAAGCTGACCAGGATATGGGTCCCCAGAGTGGCGCCGTCCGGCTTCGTGTTTGACCATTTGTCGATGAACGTCGCGAACACCTTGGAGGGCGCGGCGCAGGCCTTCGCATCGATCCAGCCCGCCGATACCGCATACTGCCAGAGAAGGACAAACGCTGTAATGCTGATGATCGCACAAATAGCAGATTTGATTCGTTCATTTCGCCGTTCAAGTGATGTCATATCTGTTATCCTCTCCTGGCGGGGAGCCGCTTTTACGCAGCCCCCCGCCATTTTGCCCTGCAGTGTTTAGCTGTTCTTCACATTCTCGATGGCCTTCAGCATATAGGAGGTGTCCACAAAGCCGTTGGCGATCAGATCCTCCTTGTTCTCCGCCTCGATCAGGCCGTTTTCGATCATGAAGTCCGCGATCGAATACATCGCCTCAGAGAGCTTGCTGTTGCCGTTGGCGTCGGCCTTGTGCCATTCGGCCATCCCGTCCAGGTCATACATCTTGCGGATGGCCGCAGAGGTCTTCGCAGTCTCCGCTGTCACATCGGAGTACTCGCTCTGCCAGCGGTACATGGCGTCATAGTAAGTCTGATCGTCCTTGGCAAAGACGTCCGCCGCCCGCACCATTCCTTCCAGGTACTTGATGACCTCTTCCTCATGGTTCTTGCAGTACTCCTCGGTGGCGACGGTCACGCAGATGAAGGAAGCGCCGGCGTCTGCGCAGGTGGCCACGCGGGTGTAGTTCTCAGGGTCAGAGGAGAATGCGTTGTACTGGGGGTCCCAGGCGCAGTACAGGTCGCCTTCGCCGGCCAGGAACGCCGCGGCGCCGGAGGCACCGTCCATATCGATGATATTGACGTCGCTTTCATCCAGCCCCATGGCCGCCAGCACGCTGCACACGGCAAAGTGGGCAGAGGTCGCGGAAGTAACGATGATATCCTTGCCGCGCCAGGTGTCCGGCGTGCCATACAGGTTGGGGTAGTCAGCCAGATTCCCCTGGCCGGCGCTGACGATATCACTGTCATTTCTCGCATAGACCTGCAGCGCAAAGTCGTCGTCTTCCAGCCAGCCGATCACCTTGTAGTTATAGGCGATACCGCCCAGCACGGCCGGCATGGCGCCCAACGTGGCGATATCCAGGGAGCCGGAGCCCACCGCCTCATTGGCGGCCGGGCCGCTGGAGAAGGTAGACACGTCGATGGAGACGCCCAGTTCTTCATACCACCCCTGCTCGTCCGCGTAGAAGTTGGGCACGGGAATTGCGGTCGTCAGCCAACCGCAGCGTATCGTGGAAAGCCCGTCGCCCGCTCCGTCATCATCCTGGGGCTCCTCCGCAGTCCCACACGCCGCAAGGACGCTCATGAGCATGCATACAGTAAGCAACAGCGCGAATAATCTTTTCATAATTACCTCCTATATTTTTTATGGAAGTACCAGCCGCTCCTGACAAACCTTCGCCTGTTTTTTGCAGCTTTTTTGTACTTCTTGCACATATTGTATTTGTCGTATATAGACCCGTCAAGGCGAATTGTCTAAATTTCCGGCGTGCAATTGTATGATGTTGCAGAAGGAAAAACCTTTGCGTATTATGAAACACTGTGTTATTATGTGTAATAACACCATGAAAACTTCTCACCAATATGTGTCCACAGCAAGTGCAGGAAACGCAAGCTATCAACAAATGATAAACCGACATTTTAGTGAGGACTGCCATGCAAAACAACAATATGCAAAGCCTGTACCGGGCCCTGATGATCCTGAATACATTCACCACTTCACCCGTGCAGCGGGTCTCCGAGATCTCGCGCTCCCTCAACCTGACGCCCAGCACCGTGTCGCGGCATCTGAGCACCATGCTTGACATGGGCTTTGTCGAACGGGACGATAAAAGCGGATGCTACCGGCTCGGCGTTCAGGTCCTGTCTCTCGCCGGCACCATCCTGCACAGCAACGAGCTGTACAGGCACGCGTATCCCGAGCTGCAGAAGCTTTCTTTTGCCACGAACCTGCACTGTTTTCTCGGCATTCCCGACAAGCAGGACCTTGTCCATCTGGCCAGCGTCGGCGCCGACGACTCTACAGAGCTCTTTACGCCGATCGGCTACCGGCACCCCATGTTCTGCTGCGCTATGGGAAAGGTCATCCTGGCTTACAGGAGCGAAAAGGAGATCGAGCATATCCTGTTCAGTCATCCGCTGAAAAAGCTTACGCCCCATACGATCACAAACCCGGCGCAGATCGAGAAAGAGCTGCAGCGGGTCCGCATGCGCGGATATGTGACCATCGAGGAGGAGGTCACCATAGGGAAGGCCTCCCTGGCGGCGCCGATCTTCAACCAGAACCGCGTGGCCATCGGCGCCATCAGCATATCCGGCTGCGTGAGCCAGCTGAATCTGAAAGACCGGGAGGAAAGCCTGGCCAGGATGGTCATCAACGTGGCGGGCAAAATTTCCGGAAAAATGGGGTATTTCCCGCGATAGCAAGCAAAAAACCTGTCCGCGCCCGGAGAAGGTCCCGGGGAAGCGCTTTCGGACAGGGATGCGGCTTCGCCAAAAGAGAGCCGGACGAACCCCTGCGGTTCGCCCGGCTCTTGTCCGTATATGCGCCCTTTTGTTCCGCCCAACGCGGCGTTCGGCTGCCACGGCGGCGGTCCCGCCGGGACGGTCCGGCCCGCGCGGTGCGCGGCAAAAAGCCAGAGAGCCAAAGCTCTCTGGCTTTTTCCTATACCGTTTTCACCGCCCGCAGCTCGATGTACCCCCGCTCGCCGCGGGGCTCCAGCTGGATGCGGGGGCTGCTGTCGTCCCACCGGCGGCCGATCACCGACGGGTCGTATCTGCCCATGGCCTGCTGCACCGCCTCGATGGCCTCGCAGTAGTCCTCCTCCCTAAACGGCTCCCCCTGGAACGCCAGGTAGTCCGCCTCGGGCAGAGTGATCTCGTCGAAGCCCTCCGGGACCGGGCCGCTATAGTCCGCTTCCACCTCCACGCCCTGCACATAGACGGAGGTCCCGGGCTTCCTGTACTGCTCCGGGAGCCACAGGCAGACCGGCTCTCCGCCCAGGGAATCCATGCTCATCAGCAGCCCCCAGATGTCGCAGCCCACCTCCTCGCAGTAAGTGAAATAGTCCTCCGCCCGGACGCCCCGCTTGAGAATGACCCGGCGCTCCGGCTTGTGCAGCAGCTGCACGAATACGCTCTGTACCTCGCTCATGTCTATCGACCCCTTTCTGCGCTCTCTGAATTTGACGCCATAGGGGATGAAGAGCGTGATGGGAACCCTTGTCCTGGCATATTCGGCAGGATTGCAGCCGAACTCCCGGCGGAACGCCCGCTGGTAGCCGTCCGTGCTGCCGAAGCCCAGATCGCAGGCCACGTCCACGATCCGGCAGCGCTCTGTCTTCAGCCGCATGGCGGACCTGGACAGCCGCAGCCTGCGCACATACTCCGTCACCGTCAGTCCGGTATACTGCCTGAACAGCCGATAGGAGTGCCAGGGGGAAAACAGCGACGCCCCCGCCAGCTCCGCCAGGGTGATGTCCTCCTCCAGATGGGCCTCGATATAGTCCTGCATCCTCTGTACCGCCAGGACCTGCTCCTTCACGCGCCTCACCTCCTCACGCCGTCATTGTATCAGCTTCGCCCGGGGGCGCGCTCGACTTTCCTTGCTATTTTGCCCTGATGGGATGGCGGATCACCGTCTTCCACCTGGCCGGGTCCACCCTTCTCGCGTCGGAGAGGTAGATCTCATGGTGCTGGCGGACGTCGGAGAAATCGTTTTCATATCCGTTCTCCGCCAGGAAGCGGTCCATCCGCGCGACGCTCTCCGGCTCCCCGTCAAAGGGGCCGACGTGCAGCATCTGCACGCAGAGCCCCTCCGAGAGGGTCAGAAACTCTACCGGGGAGAAGTCCCGCTTTTTCTTTTCCGCGGCTTCCGCCACCGCCCAGTCAAAATCCGCCCGCGTCACAAAGTCCGGCAGCCGGATGGCGGAGAGCCAGAGGAACGCATCCTTTCTCGTCAGGTCAAGGCCGCTGACGCCCTCCTGCCGCCAAAAGCCCTCCAGGGGCGGGACTACATAGTCGAAGTACCCCTCGATCCGGCGGCCGCTCCTTTTGCTCATCTTGATGGTGAAGGCAACGCCGTAGAGCAGCCCGACGGCGGCCTGATAGGCGCCGCCCGCCTCGTTGGGGTCGCCCTTGCCCCGCACCGCGATGTAGTTCATGGGCGGCACCGTCACGAGCTCCGGCTTTGCCTTGGGCAGATAGAACTCCCGGTACTCCTTTTTATAATCGAAGGCCATATGCGCAAACCTCCTTGCCGCCGCCTCGCGGCGCGTTCCTGCTCCGTCACTTTTTCCGGACGGGGTAGCAGACCTCGGTGACGAAGCGGCTGGCGTCGTCCGTCTCATGGGGGCTGACATGGTAGATGTTAAAGGCGGGGCCGTCAAATTCATAGCCGTTGTCCCGCACCCAGCCCGCCACGGCCGCCATGACGTCGTTCATCTGCTCGTAGGAGCCCTTGCAGACGGCGGAAGCCACCGTCACCTCCGGCAGCGTTTTGAAGCGAACATGCGCCGTGTCGGGGTAGCGTCCCTTCACGGTCTTCTGCGCCTCCACGTCCACGTCAGACTCTCTGTACTCCTTGTCGTGGAACACCACGCTGCAGTAGCAGGGGTCGTCCGGGACCAGGCGCAGGGGCGCCGTCTCGCTGACCAGCACGCTCCAGAGCATCCCCTCCTGCTCATAGCAGGGGATGGTCATGCGGACCGTGGCGGCATAGCGCGGCGGGAAGGTCTTCAGCGTCACATCGTATTTCATGGTCTCGTCATCCTTTCTCAGCCGTTCCAGGGCTGTATCCAGGAGCCGTATCCGGTAGGCCGTCTGCTCAGACAGCGCCAGAAGCTCCGCCCGCTTCTGCAGCAGGCTGCGCTCCATGGGTCCCTTCTCTCCGTAGCAGGCGAGCAGCTCGCCGATGGCGTTCAGGCCGAAGCCCATATCCTTCAGGGCCGTGATCCTGCCGGCGACGGGAAGCTGCTCCTCCGCATAGTAGCGGTAGCCCGAATCGGGGTCCACCCGGACGGGGGGCAGCAGGCCGATCTCATCATAGTGGCGAAGCATGCGGATACTGACTCTGGACAGTTTTGAAAAATCTCCGATCTTCAGCATAGGGTACCTCCGGAACCGGTGGTTTTCTTGAGCTCGGGATGATGATACTGCCTGCCATCGTGGGAGAGTCAAGGGGGGCGCGCTACTTTTTTTCGTTTTCTTCAAAGCGCATGGGGGTGTAGCGCATCCCGTCCGTCACCTGCTCCGCGTCTGTCGGGACGAAGCCCAGGCGCCGGTAGACCTCCACGGCATAGGGGGAGGAATGGACGGTGAAGACCTGCCTTTCATAGTCCCGCCGCATCGTCTCGAACAGCGCCCTGCCGATCCCCCGGCGGTGATAGGCGGCGTCCACGAAAAAGCCGCCGATGTGCTGCGGCGCGCGCATGGCGAGAACGCCCACCAGCGTCCCGCCGTCAAAGGCCCCGTAAAACCGGAGGCCCCGTACGCGCTCCGCGTCGTCCAGGCTGGCGCGGAAGGCCGCCACGCCCTCCGGGGGATACTCTGGCGCTTCAAAGGCCAAAAAGACCCGCCAGCACAGCTCCTGCGCCGCCGGGACCTCCTCCGGGGCAAGCCTGCGGACGGGGTACGCCTTGGCGCCGGATGGCCGCCGGGGCCCGCCCTCACATCGCATCGCCGTCACCCCGCTCCTGTCCGTACCAGTCCAGAACAGCCGCCAGATTCTCCCCGCTGACGCAGCTGCCGCCGCGGGTCAGCAGCGCCAGCATGGCGTCCTCCTCCGCCGTCCGGTCCTTTTTGTCCGCGAGGCCCTTCCCCGCGGTCTTGGCCATGACGGTCATCATCAGCCGGTACACGCCCCGCAGCTTCGCCATGTCGAAGCCGCCCTGCAGGGTGAAAACGGGCATATCCGCCGGCAGGCGGTTCGCCTGCCGCAGCTCCCGGAGCTGGGAGCCGGTGGGCCCCATCCCCACGCCGCAGACGGCTTCCACGCGGTAGCGCTTCGCGGCCTTGGGGTAGCCCTGCACCCTGCCGGCCATGAGCCAGCCCAGGTAGAGGATGCGTTCCCCCCGCGCCGGCCCCGCGCCGGCCCCGGAAAGCGCGTACACCGGCAGGCCGGTCCTTTCCCCCAGCAGCCTTGCATACTGCTCGGTATAGCCGGTATTCGATGTGTATACGATGGCGTTTGGCCTCATAGCTGCTTCCGTCCTTTCCATTTTCTCACGTTTTCCTCCCGCATACAAGCCCTGACGAACTTCAGCGGCACGTCCATGCGCGCCGCCGCCTGCTCCGGCGTCATGCCGCCGTCCAGAAAGCGCCGGCAGACCGCCGTCATGGACTCTCCCACCTCGATGATGTGGCAGTCGGGGTCGTAAAAGCGCACTGCGCGCTGGCCCCAGGCCTGCTCCTGCACCGGGTGGACATAGTGGATCTCCAGGCCCCGCAGCCTTTCCGCGAAGGCGTCAAAGTCCTCTTCCTCGAAATAGAGCTCGCCGGTCCTGCCGCACCAGCCCAGCTCGCCGGGCGCGCCGCCGATGAAGGCGGCCCAGCTGTCCGCTGTCTGCAGACACACGCCCCCGGTCAGCGTCACGTTGGCCCCGAAGTCCAGGACCTTGCGCAGGCCCAGCACCTCGCGGTAAAACGCCACGGACCTTTCCAGGTCCGTGACGGCCAGCAGCGGGTTTTTGAATCTCACAGTGTGTCCTCCTTTCCAAAGGCCGACCTGACGTCCGCCTGGTAGTCCCCTCTTTGCAGGTGGATGGCCAGCTCCTCCAGCGCCGCCGCGGCCGCCAGCGCGCAGACCGCCCAGCCGTACCCCGCGCTCCACGGGGCGGACAGCGTGTACGGCAGCAGAAAGACCGCGGCCCCCGTCAGCTTGTTCAGGTAGGTGTGCAGGGCGGCAAAGCGGCGGTACTTCGCCGCCGCGATGAGATAAGCCGAAAGGCGCAGAAACAGCACCCCCGCCGCCGCGCACCAGAGCTGCGCCGGGAGAAGCCTGCACAGCGCCGGGAAGACGCGCAGCAGCATGGCCCCGTAAAACAGCAGGTCCGCTATGCTGTCCAGCCGCGCCCCGAAGGCCCCCGCCGTTCCCGTTCTCCGGGCGAGCCAGCCGTCCAGCGCGTCCGTCAGGCCCGTCAGGGTATAGACCGCGAAGAAGGCCCCGGACAGCGGCTGCAAAAACAGCAGGCACAGCGCGCCGGCTATGCGCAGGGCCGTCACGCAGTTGGCCGCGTTCAGCCCGCTCTTTTTCATCAGAAGCTTTTCCATGGCCGTGGTTCCGCCGTCAGGCTCACTCCTCCGCCGGGCGGCGGGGGATGATCAGCGCGGCGATAATATAGGCCAGAAAACCGCTGCCGCCCATGGCGCAGAACAGCACCCAGCCCAGCCGCACGAGGGTGGGATCGATGGCGAAGTATTCGGCGATGCCGCCGCAGACCCCGTCCACCACCTTGTTTTCGTCGGATTTATACAGTCTCTTGTTCATCGTGTTTTTCCTCCTATTTCTCTTTTTCGTTTTCCGCCAGCCGGAAATGACGGGCGGCGAAGAACAGGCAGGACGCCGCCGCCCACAGCAGCCCGCCGCAGGCGAGCGTCCCGCACGCCGCCGTCAGGATGCCGGAGACGGTCATCAGCGCGCCTGCGCCGGTCAAAAGCGTGGACGCCGTATGCTCGTTTTTCATGTCTCTCCCCCGCTTTCCGAAAGCTGTCCCTCCGCCGTCCAGATGGGATACTCGCCGCCGCGCGTCTTGAGGACGACCTCCCGGAGCCCGCCTTTTACCGGGATGGAGACCGTGAAGTCGCCGGTCTCAAAGAAGCCGAACAGGGCGCTGAAGCGAAAACCCACGCAGAGCCTTCCGCCGGCTTCCTCCGCATAGTACCCAAGGAAGCCCCTGGGAAAGGAGCCGGGGCAAAAGCCCGTGATCCGCACCTCGCCCTCCGCCACCTCCACCGCTTCGATGCCCGCGCCCTCGCAGGCGCGAAAGCCGCCCAGCCTCCAGCCGTACCGGCCCAGCAGAAAGACGGCCAGCAGGACGGCGGCCGCGACAGCCGCGGCTCTGGCGGTGCCTGCTCTCCTTTTGCTCATAAGCTCCCTCCCATGCGCCGGCGGGTGGCCCTTCGAACAGACGGCGCGGGCCGCGCCCCGCCCTGCTCTCCGTCCCTTCCGCGCCTCCGGATGCGCTTTTCCGTCTTTACCCATATTGTACCAAAAGCGGCCCGCGGCCGATAGGGGGTTTTTACAGGGGAATGTGTCAGTTTTATAGGCGGCGCGGCGGCATGCAAAACGCGGAGCCGGCCAAGGGCCGGCTCCGCGCCGCGTGCTGCGCTTATTTCCGGAGGATCCTCTCCAGGCTGGGGATGTCCGGCAGGTTCACCGTCTCGAACCGCCCCTTGTAAAACAGCGCCCAGTTGTTGAAGACGCAGGGCAGGGCCTTCGCCTTTTGCAGCGTGTCCACAGGGCGGAGCGACAGGGGAACGCCGCGCTCTTCGCAGTATCGCTCCAGCAGCTCCAGGCGCTGCGGGATAAAGGGACACTGGGGGCTGTAAAAGATCGTGAGCTCCTGCTCGTCGATGCGCTCCCGCTTCGCGCCGGGCGCAAAGGCGGGAACCGTCCCGTCAAAGGACAACGCCAGCAGCTCGTAGCCGCCGGGGGTGGTATCCACCGTCCCGAAGCCGAACTTCTTCGCAAAGCTCTGGTCGGAGAGCCACGCCTTCTGCTTCTGCGCGCCCAGCATACAGACGCCGGACCTGCCCCGGGCTTTTGCGTCGGCGATGCAGGACTCCATCAGCGCCCTGCCGTAGCCGCAGCCTTTGGGCTCTCCCGTGACCCACAGGCAGTAGATGTAGAGGTAATTATCTCCCACAACGGGCGCCCAGGCCGTCTCCAGGGTTGCGTATTCAATGAACGCGCAGCCCTTCACATCCAGCTTGCGGAACACATGGCCCTCCGCCAGCCGCTCCGCCAGCCACCGCCGCTTGGCCTCCACCCCCGGATGGGCCGTCTTGCTGCGGATGATGCAGCACAGGTGTTCATTTGCCAGGTTCTCCGCCGTCAGGTCTATAAAGCCCGCCATCTCATTCCCCCCGTTTCCATACAAGCTCCTGGACGGGGCTGCCGAAGGCCTCCGTCAGCGCCCCCTCCGTAAAACCGAGCCGCTTATAAAATGCCCGGGCCGCTTCTCCCTCCGGCGTGCCCTCCCGGTAGGTGGTGACGGTCACGTCCTGCCCCGGCTCCAGCAGGGTGAGCATGCAAGACACCATCCCCGAGGCGATGCCCCGCCTGCGGTACGGCGGGTCCACCGCCAGAAAGCAGAGTTCCCCCTCCTCCCCGGAAAACAGAAGCGCGCCGGCGATGCCGTCCTCCGCCTCGGCGCAGATGGCGCCGCCCCGGTCCATGAAGGCCAAAGCCGTTCTCCGATGCTCGGCCATGGCGGCTTCGCTTTCGAGGCCGGGAAAGCTGTCTCTCACCCGGCCCACCAGTTCCATCCAGCCGCCGATGTCGCGCGGCCCGGCAAGCCTGATCTCCATTTCTCTCCGCCGCCTTTCGCCCTACCGCGCTTCCGCGCCATCCAGGAAGTCCCGCCGGTACTGGGACGGCGTGATGCCCTCTGATTTTTTGAATGCCTTGGTGAACACCCGGTAGTCCCCGTAGCCCGACCGCTCCGCGACTTCCGCTATGGAAACGGAAGTAGAGAGCAGGAGCTTCTTCGCCTTCTCCATGCGGATATTGGTCAGGTAGGCCAGGAAGCCCACGCCGATCTCGCTTTTGAACAGCTGGCTGATATACTGGGGATTCAGGTGGAACTCCTCCGCCAGAACGGAGAG
>JBJDYT010000030.1:0-6122 GCA_051867635.1 Oscillospiraceae bacterium | reverse complement strand
CCGCAAAGCGGGTGGCTTTTTGTTCCGCTGCCGCGGAACTCACTAAAGAGAGTATGATAAAGCCGGCCCGATGGTTCCATCCGGCCGGCTTTCTGTTTCATCTGTTTTGAATCTGCTTCAAGCTTGCACTGTTCATTTTATTTGGGACATACAGCTGCGCAGCTCACTGTAATAGCGTAGTTTTTGATTCATTTCATGTGGCGCGCGGCCGCCCGGAGATCCCGTTTGTCTGCGGCGCGGCGCCTGTCAGGCCGACGCTTACCCGGCGGCGGCTCACTGCTCCTTCAGCCGCTTCCTCCATTGAGCGCTTTCTTCGGCCTCCTGCGCCCTGCCCTGCTCCTCAAAAAGTTAAATATTTAACAATTTGTGATATCCGCTCCCAGTCCCCGCATGGGGATCTCGCGGTAAACGCCGTCGATGTGAATAAAACGGATCTTTTCAAAGGTATAGCTGTCCAGAGGCCGGTCCAGCGCGTCATAGCTGTGGGCCGCCACCAGGATATCCCCCAGAGTCTTCGGCTCCGACGCCTGGACCACCACCGGTGTGTGCTGAAACTCCACGCCGTCGAAGGAGAGCTGCACCAGGTCTCCCGGGCGGATCTCCTCCATCTCCACTTCCCTGCCCACAGGCCCCGTGGAGGGCTTCTGCCGGGTGAGAAAATCGAACAGATAGGTCACGCCGGTCCAGGACGGCGATTTCTGGTTGGCGTCTATGTAATACCAACCAAAGGTGGGCTCATAGTTCATCACGCCGCCGCCGGCGTAAAGGCACTGGGAAGCAAAGTTGGTGCAGTCGCCGCCGATGGTCTCATAATCATAAAACGCCGGGTTCCTGCCATAGGCCCAGCGGCGGGCATAGCGCACGGCCGCCCGGCGTTCATACGGAAACAGCAGTAAAGACAAAACGATCACCCTCCCGTACAGCATATGGCACGGAAGGGTGACCGGTGCGTCAAATATCCGATATCAGTGCCTTGCGGCGCGCAGGGAGTTCAGCACCGCCAGCAGGCAGACGCCCACGTCGGCGAACACCGCGGTCCAGAGCCCCACATAGCCCGTGGCCGCCAGCAGCATGACCGCCGCCTTGATCAGGAGCGCCAGGGCGATATTTTCCCGGGCCACCCGGACGGTCTTGCGGGCGATGCGGATGGCCAGCGGGATGCGGGACGGCTCGTCGCCCATGATGACCACGTCCGAGGCCTCCATGGCCGCGTCCGTACCGAGGCCGCCCATGGCTACGCCCACGTCGGACAGCGCCAGCACCGGCGCGTCGTTGATGCCGTCACCAGCGTAAAGCAAGGAGCCTTTACCCGAGCGTTCCTGCAGAAGTTTTTCGATGTATTCCACCTTGTCCTCCGGCAGCAGCCTGGCGTGGGCCTCGTCGATGCCCAGGCTTTCTCGCAGGGCCTCCACCGTCTCTGCCCGGTCGCCGCTGAGCAGCACCGTCTTGCGCACGCCCAGCGCACGCAGGTCCGTCACCGCCTTCCCGGCGTCCGCCTTGACCGTATCGGACAGCTCCAGCGCGCCCATGTACCGCCCGTCGCAGGCGACGAAGATCAGCGTACCCGCGGCGGTGGCAAGCTCCGGCACCGGGACGCCGTTTTCCCGAAGGAATGCGGCCTTGCCGGCCAGCAATGGCTTCCCCTCGTACAGACAGCTGACGCCATGGCCCGCCAGCTCCTTCTGCTCCGTCACCGCTTCGCGCCGGGGCTCCTTGCCGTAGGCATGCAGCACAGACAGCGCCAGCGGATGGGTGGACGCGGACTCCGCATGGGCGGCCAGCTCCAGCAGCGTCTCCTCGCTGACGCCCTCCGCCGGCAGGCGCTGCGTCACGGAGAAGCGGCCCTCCGTCAGGGTGCCGGTCTTGTCGAAGGCCGCCAGCTCCACCCGGGCCAGTACGTCGATATAGTTGCCGCCCTTGATGAGGATGCCGTTTTTGGACGCGCAGCCGAGGCCTGCGAAATAGGTCAGCGGCACAGAAATCACCAGCGCGCAGGGGCAGGAGATGACCAGGAAGTCCAGGGCGCGGTAGATGAAGTCACGCCACGCGCCCAGGCCCAGCAGCGGCGGCACCACCGCCAGCACCACGGCGATGCCCACCACGGCGGGGGTGTAGACTCTGGCGAAGCGGGTGATGAACTGCTCCGTCCTGGCTTTCTTGTCCGAGGCCTCCTCCACCAGCGTCAGGATGCGGCTGGCGGCAGAGTCGGCGAAGGGCTTCTCCACCCGCAGGCGCAGCACACCGGAGAGATTCACGCAGCCCGCCATGGCCTTGTCGCCCACCGACACCTCCACCGGCACCGATTCGCCGGTCAGGGCGGCGTTGTTCAGCGAGGAGGCGCCCTCCAGCACCACGCTGTCCAGGGGGATGCGCTCGCCGGGTCGGACGATGATCTCCGCGCCCACGGCGACCTCCTCCGCCGCCATTTCCACCTCTCCGCCGCCGGAAAGCACCCGGGCGGTGTCGGGACGGATATTCATCAGCGCCGTGATGGAGCTGCGGGAGGAATCCACCGCCTTGTCCTGCAGGTATTCGCCCAGCTGATACAGCACCATCACCGCCGCGGCCTCCTGCCATTCGCCGATGCAGACCGCGCCGAGGCTGGCCACGGTCATGAGGAAGCACTCGTCAAAGACCTCGCCGTGGAGGATATTCGTCGCCGCCTCCTTCAGCACCGTGGCGCCGGAGAGCAGATACGCCGCCGCCAGCAGGACCAGCCAGAGGGCCCCGCCCTCCGGCAGCAGGAAGCTCACGCCCAGCAGCACCGCGGAGACACAGATGCGAAGCAGCAGGTACTTCCCCGCGCCCTCTCCGCCATGCTCATGTCCGCAGCCGCAGCCATGGGAATGGCCGTGTTTTTCTTCGGCCCCGTGGCAGCAGCAGGCGTCCTCCTTGTGCGTGTGCACCTTATGCTCCGCATTTTTCTCACAGCAGCAGCCGTGTTCGTGTTCATGCTCGTGCGCCATGCTCAGCGCCCCCTTTCTTCAGAAACATGGGTGAAGGCCAAAGCGAAAATGGCCTGGATATGCTGGTCGTCCAGGGAGTAAAAGACCTCTCTCCCCTGCTTGCGGCTCCGCACCAGGCGCACCGCCTTCAGCAGGCGCAGCTGGTGGCTGATGGCAGACTGGTTCATGTTCAGCAGCGCCGCCAGATCGCACACGCAAAGCTCCTCCATGTTCAGCGCACACAGGATGCGCGCCCGCGTCTTGTCGCCGAACATTTTGAACAGCTCCGCCACTTCCTCCAGACACGCGTCCTCCGGCATCCGTGCGCCCAGACGCTGCACCACGCCCTCGTGGACCACCGTCTCCTCGCAGAGTTCTTCCCGCTCCAGTTTGTCCATAAGCGTCCCTCCTGTTTCGCATAAATATATGCGCAATTGTTCATGTGTTCATGATATCACGCTTTTTCACTTTGTCAAGACCTCCGGAAAAAATCTTCCGTTTTTCGGAAAGTTGTGCCATTTGTCATTGACTTTGTCCGGGAAATTGGGTAGTCTAAACCATGTAAGTTTTCATATGATTCGGAGGTAGTCTCATGAATTTTGACGAGCTGACGTCTCTGTGCCGACAGATGCGTCGGGATATCATCAACATGACCGCCAACGCCGGCAGCGGCCATCCCGGCGGCTCTCTCTCCTGCGTGGAGCTGATGGCCAGCGTGTTCTGCGACCGCATGCGCATCGATCCCGCAAACCCCCGCGACCCTGACAGGGACCGCTTCGTGCTGAGCAAGGGCCATGCGGCCCCCTGCTACTACGCGGCTCTCGCCGCCCGCGGCTTCATCTCCCGGGACGAATACGCGGACTTCCGCCAGCTCCACAGCCGTCTCCAGGGCCACCCCGACGCCAAGAAGATCCCCGGCGTGGACGCCTCCACCGGCTCCCTCGGCCAGGGCTGCGCCATCGCGGTGGGCATGGCCCTCGGCGCCAAGCACCAGGGCAAGGATTTCCATGTCTACGCCCTGCTGGGCGACGGCGAGTGCCAGGAGGGCGAGATCTGGGAGTCCTTCATGGCCGCCAGCCACTATAAGCTGGACAACCTGACCGTGATGATCGACAACAACGGTCTGCAGATCGACGGCAGCAACGACGAGGTCATGTCCCTGGGCGACCTCGCGGCAAAGCTCGCCGCCTTCGGTTTCGAGGTCTATGAGCTGGAGGACGGCAACGACCTGCGCAGCATCGCCGCGGCGCTGGACGCCAAGGTGGCGGGCAAGCCCAAGTGCATCCTGGCCCACACCGTCAAGGGCAAGGGCGTCTCCTTCATGGAGAACCAGGTGGGCTGGCACGGCAAGGCTCCCAACGAGGAGCAGCGGAAGACCGCTCTGGCGGAACTGGAGGGCTGAGACATGAGTGAAAAGATCGCAACCCGCGCCGCATACGGCGCAGCGCTGGTTGAATTGGGCGCGAAGAATGACAAGGTGGTGGTGCTGGACGCCGACCTGGCTCACGCCACCCAGACCTGCAAGTTTGCCGACGCCTATCCTGACCGCTTCTTCAACGCCGGCATCGCGGAGGGCAACATGGTGGGCATGGCCGCCGGCCTTTCCACCACCGGCCTCATCCCCTTCTGCTCCTCTTTCGCCATGTTCGCCGCCGGCCGCGCCTATGAGCAGATCCGCAACAGCGTGGCCTACCCCCATTTCAATGTAAAAATCTGCGCCACCCACGCCGGCGTTTCCGTGGGCGAGGACGGCGGCAGCCACCAGTGCCTGGAGGACATCGCCCTTATGCGCGTCATTCCCGGCATGGCGGTGGTGGTCCCCGCCGACGCCACCGAGGCCCGGGAGGCCACCTTCGCCCTGGCGGAGTATGAGGGCCCCGCCTATATGCGCCTGGCCCGCCTGGCCTCCCCGGTGTTCGAGGGAGAGCTGGCAAAACCCTTCGTCCTCGGCAAGGCCCACTGCCTGCGGGAGGGCGGGGACGCCGTGGTCTTCGCCTGCGGCCTCATGGTCAGCGAGGCGCTGGAGGCGGCGAAGCTGCTGGCGGCAGACGGCATTGAGCTGGCAGTGGTGAACGTCAGCACCATCAAGCCCATCGACGCGGAGACCGTCACCCGCTACGCTTCCGCCACCGGCAAGGTCTTCACCCTGGAGGAGCATTCCGTCATCGGCGGCCTGGGCGACGCTGTGGCGGACGTGCTCATGGGCAAGGTCCCCTGCGCCTTCCATAAGATCGGTGTGGAGGACCGCTTCGGCCAGTCCGGCAAGGCCATGGACGTCCTGCGGGAATACGGTCTCACTGCCGGCCAGATAGCCGCCAGGATCAAGTCGGAGCTGTAAGCCCGGTATAAAAAGCACAAAGGGGAGGGTCCGCCTCCCCTTTTCTGCAGAATCAGCGAGGATGTGATGCTTTGAAGCATAAGATCGGACCCTTTGGGGAGCTGTCGTTCCTGGTGGGGACGCTTCTCCTGCCGCTGGGCACCGCCATGATGGCCCGGGGCGACTTCGGCCTTTCCGTGGTGGTGGTCCCCGCGTACCTTCTGTCGCAGAAGATCGGCTTTCTCACCTTCGGCATGGCGGAATACTGCCTCCAGGGCGTACTGCTGGTGCTGTTCTGCCTCATTATGGGACGCTTTCGCGTCTGCTATCTGTTTTCCTTCTTCGCCGCGTTTCTCTACGGCGTGGTGCTGGACCTCTGGATCCCGCTCATCGCCGCCATTCCGCTTAATTCCCTGGGTGCGCGGGTGCTGCTGTACGTGGTGGGGATGCTGGTCAACGCCTTCGCCGTTTCCTTCTATTTCCGCAGCTACTTCCCGCCCCAGATCTATGAGCTGATCGTCAAGGGCCTCAGCGGGAAATTCGGCGTCGAGATGGGGAAGTTCAAGGTGGGCTATGACCTTGCGAGCTGCGCGGTGGGGCTTGTCCTGTCCCTCCTTTTCTTCGGCCGCATCGTGGGCATCGGCGTGGGCTCCGTGGTCTGCGCCTTTTTAAACGGCAGGCTCATCTCGTTTTGGTGCCGTGTTCTCGACCGGGTGTTTGACTTCTCCCCCCGCTTCCCCGCCTGGCAGCGCTTTTTCGCCCTCGACGGGGCGGAAGCGTGAGGGAGCCAGCTATCATTTCTTCCGTCAAGACCACGCGTGAAACGCGTGGCTTGAACAAGCCCTGAAAGGGCATAGTAC
>JBJDYT010000029.1:0-6159 GCA_051867635.1 Oscillospiraceae bacterium | reverse complement strand
GGAGGTGACGAAGATGGCCGTGGGGCCGTCCGCGCCGCCGATGATGCCGATGGAGGAGGATTCCTGGGGGGTAAAGCCCATCATCTGGGTGCCCACGTAGGTCATAAAGATGCCGAGCTGGGCCGCAGCGCCCAGAAGCAGGCTCTTGGGGTTGGCGATCAGGGGGCCGAAGTCGGTCATGGCGCCCACGCCCATGAAGATCAGGCAGGGATAGATGCCCAGCTTCACGCCCAGATACAGGACGTCCAGCAGGCCCGGGGTGACGGTCTGGCCGATGAGCGCAGTGAGCTGCTGGATCATCTCCTCCGTGACAGCGCCGCCGTCGATGATGCCCTGTACCATCTCCTGCGTGATCACCGCGCCCTGGAACATATCCCACTGTACGTGGCCGCCCGCGAAGAGGACCTCGTGGAACATGTCCGCGCCGGGGAGGTTCGTCATGAGCATGCCGAAGGCGATGGGGATCAGCAGCAGCGGCTCAAAGCCCTTCTTGATGGCGAGGAACAGCAGGACAAAGGCGATGCCGATCATGATCAGGCATTTCCAGTTCTCACCGACGGAGAACTGGTAAAAGCCGGTATCATAGACAAAATTCAAAATAGCTTCCATGGATAGCCCTCCGTCCGCGCGATCACTTGATCACGCACAGGAGCGTACCGGTCTCCACGCTGGCTCCCTTCGTCACATTGACGGAAGCGACCACGCCGTCGCAGGGGCACATGATCTCGTTTTCCATCTTCATGGCCTCCAGGACCATCAGCACGTCGCCCTTCTTCACGGCGGCGCCGTTGGACACGTTGACGTTCAGGATGTTGCCGGGCATGGGGGACTTCACCTGCTCGCCGCCGGCGGGAGCGGCGGCCGCAGGGGCGGCAGCGGGAGCGGGAGCAGCTGCAGGGGCGGCGGCAGGAGCGGCGGCAGCGCCGTCGATCTCTTCCACCGCGACTTCGTAAACGGCGCCGTTGACATTGACTCTGTACTTTTTCATGTTGGTGTTCCTTTCTACCGGTCAGATTTTGTTCATGGACAGGATACGGATACCGGAGACGCTGGTCCCCATTTCCTCCGCGATAACGGCGGAGACGGCTGCGATGAGGGATGCTTTGTCTGCGGGCGCCATTTCATTGGCGGGTGCGGCGGCTGCCTGGGGCGCCGGAGTCTTCCCGCGTTCGCTGCGGGTGCAGGCGGCGCTCATGATCTTGGTCAACAGGATGATGCAGGCCAGGCCGAAAAACACGGTGCCGACGCCCATCAGGGTGACGAACAGGCTGCTGTACATGTATGCTCCTCCTTACCATAGTTTATCATGATAATTTTATCAAAGCGGAGAGCGGAAATCAATGAATTTGTATACAGATTCCGCCTGTGATTACTTTGACAATTTTTATAATGGGTGTAAACGGGAACTATCAACCGGCCGCTTTTGCGCCGCGGATTGCCGCCGCGGCCGGAATGTAGTATACTGTCGGTGTTCCGGGCGGCGGAAGCGGACCGGAGCGCTTTCAGAAAAATTGTATCCGGAAAGGAGCTTTGTCATGCGTTACGACTCCGTGGCGCCGGGGCGCTTTTTGGCCCGCCCCAACCGTTTCATCGCCAGGGTGGAGCTGGACGGGGCGCCGGCGACGGTCCATGTGAAGAACACCGGCCGCTGCCGGGAGCTGCTGGTGCCGGGCTGCCGGGTCTACTGCGCCCACGAGCCCTCGCCCCGGCGCAAGACGGCCTACGACCTGATCGCGGCGGAGAAGGGGGGACGGCTCATCAACCTGGACTCCCAGGCCCCCAACCGTCTCTTCGCCGAGTGGGCCGCCGCGGGCGGGTATGCGGGGGAGCCGCTGTCCCTCCGGCCGGAGTATACTTACGGGGATTCCCGCTTCGATTTCCGGCTGGACCTGCCGGGCCGCACCCGGCTGGTGGAGGTGAAGGGCGTGACGCTGGAGAGAAGCGGCCACGCCTCCTTTCCCGACGCGCCCACGGAGCGGGGGCTGAAGCACCTGCGGGGCCTGATGCGGGCAGTGGGGGACGGGCTGGAGGCGGCGGTGGTCTTCGTCATCCAGATGGAGGACGTGCTGGACTTTTCCCCCGCGGACGATATCCATCCCGCCTTCGGCGCGGCGCTGCGGCAGGCCGCGGCGGCGGGCGTGCGGGTGGAGGCCTATGACTGCGCTGTCCGCCCGGAGGAGCTGTTCATCCGCCGGGCCGTGCCGGTGCGGCTGTGAGGCGTTCCGCCGGCGTGTCCGTCCTGTGACGGGAAAAACGCCAAATTCCTCCTTGACGAAAGCGGAGCGGGCGCATATAATGTGTGTACTGAATATTCCGTGAGGGAGTAGTGGCGCGGCGCCGCGCGGCATGCCAACACACTGGCCGGCTTTCCGGCCTGGTCTGCCTTAATCAACGAGACTCATGTATGACGTTTTGCCGCCATACATGGGTCTTTTTATTGCCGTGAGACGTCCTCCGCCGAATCTGTAACGAAAGAGAGAAGATCATATGGGTTTTGCCGAGCTGTTTCTGGTGGGCGTGGGCCTGTCCATGGACGCCTTCGCCGTGGCCGTCTGCAAGGGGCTGTGCATGCGGCGCTTTCAAAAGGGCCAGGCCTTTGTCATCGCGCTGTTTTTCGGCGTGTTCCAGGCGCTGATGCCCCTGATCGGCTGGTTTTTGGGCTCCCACTTCGCCGCCTATATCCAGCGCTTTGACCACTGGATCGCCTTCCTCCTCCTGCTCTGGATCGGCGGCAACATGATCCGGGAGAGCCGGGAGAAGGGGGACGAGTGCCAGGCCTGCAGCACGGCGGAGCGGCTGAACTATACGGAGCTGCTGCTGATGGCCGTCGCCACCAGCATCGACGCCCTGGCCGTGGGCATCACCTTCGCCTTCCTCTCCGTCCCCATCCTGCCCGCCGTGTCCCTCATCGGCGTCACCACCTTCGTTATCTCCTTTGCCGGAGTCGCGGTGGGGAACTTCTTCGGCAGCAAGTATAAGAGCAAGGCGGAGCTGCTGGGCGGCGTGATCCTCATCGCCATCGGCTGCAAGATATTGCTGGAGCACCTGGGCGTCATCGGCTGAAGGACGGTTTCGGAGGCAGAACCATGTTGGAGACAGAGCGCCTTGTTCTTGATAAGGCAAAGTTTTCGGACTGGAAAGCGATGTACCTAAATGTGTGGTCGCGCCCGGAAAGCGCCAGATATATGCTTTGGAAGGTCGCCGCCAGCGAAGAAGAAGCCAAAGCAAGGATCATGAAAACCATGGCGTTTCAGAAAGAGCATGACGCCTATCTGGTTTATGAAAAGGCGGGCGGGCAAGCCATCGGATTTGCTGGCGTAAAACAGACGGCGCCGTATGTATATCAGGAAACAGGGATATGCCTGGGACCGGATTATGTGGGAAAAGGCTTTGGAAAAGAGATCCTGCAGCGCCTGATCCGGTATTGCCGGGAGGAGCATGGCGCGAGGGAGTTTATTTACTCGACAAGGGCGGAAAACACGGCGTCCAACCATCTGGCGCTTTCAATGGGCTTTACGCGCATCGCCTCGGAGCCCAAGACAGACCCCCGGGACGGAGGTAACTACACCTTACTCACGTACAGCCTGACACTGTAGCGCCGGATCTGCCGGGCTGCGAAAGCTGCCTTGGGAACGAAGTTTTAAGCTTTCCTGACAGGCGCGTTCTGCGCCCTGGGGCGCTTTGCCGCGCGCCTGCTCCGGCCGATGAATAGAAGCTCCGTATGGCCATGACCATACGGAGCTTCTATTGCTTTATGCCCGCCGGGCGATCCGCCGGCGGTTTATTCTGTTTTCAGCACGCCGGGTCGGGCAGCAGGACGGCCTCGCCCGCGGCGAGGCTTTTTTTCACGTCGATGAGGCGCTGGTTGCGGCTGCCCCGCCAGGGGAGGGCCAGCGTCCGCTGGGACAGAAGAAACGGCCCGTCGATGAGGACGTCCACCTCCCGCAGCAGCGCGGCCTTGCGCTCATCCGCCAGCAGCTGCTCGTAGAGATACCCGGAGTAGGCCCAGACGTTCAGCCCGCCCGCATGGGCGGCCCGGGCCAGAGCCAGGCAGCCCTCCGGCTGGTCGAAGGGCTCGCCGCCGGAGAGGGTTAGCCCGTCGGTCAGAGGATTGCTCCGCATCTCGGCTACGATCTCCTCCACGCGCATCTCCCGCCCGCCGGCGGGGTCGTGGGTCTGAGGGTTGTGGCAGCCCTCGCAGTGGTGGCCGCAGCCCTGCACAAAGACCGTACAGCGAAGGCCGGGGCCGTCCACGATGGAATCCTGCATCAAGCCTGCGATGCGCATGGTGCGCCTCCTTTGCCGCTGAGAGCGGCATCTATTATTCCTGATTCAGCCCGTGCTTCACGCGGTCGCGCACCTCGGCGCGCTTGGCGTCGTTGAAGCGCTCCACGCTGCCCACGAGATAGCCGGTGATGCGGCGGATGCGCTCGAAGTGCACCGCGCCCTCGTCCTCCTTCCGGCCGCAGCGGGGGCACTCGTCCTTGATGATGCCGGTATAGCCGCAGCAGGGGTCCCGGTCCACCGCGTGGTTGATGGAGCCGTAGCCGATGCCCTCCTCCTTCATGCAGCGGACGATCTTCTCAAAAGCCTGCAGGTTCTGCAGCGGGTCGCCGTCCATCTCCACATAGCTGATGTGGCCTGCGTTGGTCAGGGCGTGATAGGGGGCCTCCTTCTTGATCTTCTGGAAGGCGGAAATGTTGTAATACACCGGGATGTGGAAGCTGTTGGTGTAGTATTCCCGGTCGGTGACGCCGGGGATGACGCCGTACTTCTTCCGGTCGATGCGGACGAAGCGGCCGCTGAGCCCCTCCGCCGGGGTGGCAAGGAGGGTGAAGTTCAGCTTGCGCTTCTCCGACTCCTCGTCGAGTCTGCCCCGCATGTGGGCGATGATCTCCAATCCCAGGCGCTGGGCCTTCTCGCTTTCGCCGTGGTGCTCCCCCGTCAGGGCCTTCAGCGTCTCCGCGAGACCAATGAAGCCCACGGAGAGGGAGCCGTGCTTCAGCACCTGGCGCACCTCGTCGTTCCAGCCCAGATTCTCGCTGTCCAGCCACACGCCCTGGCCCATGAGGAAGGGGAAGTTCCGCACGCGCTTGCGGCACTGGATCTCAAAGCGCTCCAGCAGCTGGTCCACGCACAGGTCCATCATGCGGTCCAGGGATTCGAAGAACACCTCCAGGTTCCCGTGGGCCTTGATGGCCAGGCGGGGGAGGTTGATGGTGGTGAAGCTCAGGTTGCCCCGGGAGTTGCAGATCTGCCGCTCGGGGTCGTAGACGTTGGCCATGACGCGGGTACGGCAGCCCATGTAGGCGATCTCCGTCTCCGGGCGCTGGGGATCGTAGTACTGCAGGTTGAAGGGCGCGTCGATGAAGCTGAAGTTGGGGAAGAGGCGCTTGGCGCTGCAGCGGCAGGCCAGCTGGAACAGATCGTAGTTGGGCTCGCCGGGGTTGTAGTTCACACCCTCCTTCACCCGGAAGATCTGGATGGGGAAGATAGGCGTTTCCCCTTCGCCCAGGCCCTTTTCCGTGCTGAGGAGCAGGTTGCGCATGACAAGGCGGCCCTCCGGGGAGGTGTCCATGCCGTAGTTGATGGAGGAGAAGGGGGTCTGGGCCCCGGCCCGGGAGTGCATGGTGTTGAGGTTGTGGATGAAGGCCTCCATGGCCTGGTAGGTGGCCCGGTCGGTCTCCTTCTCGGCATAGCGCTCCGCCATCTCCTGGGCGCGGCGCATGGCGCTCTCGTCGCCGAAGCGCTCCACGAGCTTCGGCAGCTCCGCCGCCTGATAGGCCTTGCAGTCCTGGAAGCGGGGATAGAGGCCGGTGCTCTCCCGGATCTCCTCCATCAGCGCCCGGAGCGCCTCCTCCGGGTCCTCCACGTCCCGGGCCACGGCGATGACCTTCGCCAGGTTCTGCCGGTACAGCCGCAGGTAGGTCTTGCGGACGCCCTCGGCCATGCCGTAGTCAAAGTTGGGGATGGACTGGCCGCCGTGCTGGTCGTTCTGGTTGGACTGGATGGCGATGCAGGCCAGGGCGGAGTAGGACTGGATATCGTTGGGCTCCCGCAGGGTGCCGTGGCCGGTGGAAAAGCCGCCGTGGAACAGCTTCAAAATGTCGATCTGGCAGCAGGTGGTGGTCAGGGTGTAGAAGTCCAGGTCGTGGATGT
>JBJDYT010000028.1:0-6207 GCA_051867635.1 Oscillospiraceae bacterium | reverse complement strand
ACCCGCAAAGCGGGTGGCTTTTTGTTCCGCTGCCGCGGAACTCACTAAAGAGAGCGGAACCGCCCGCCGCGCAGCGCGCGGCGGGCGGTACGGGGCGGGCCCGCTCCCCTTCCGGGAAGCTCAGGCCCGTTTTTTCCGGTCGAAGCGCCAGCCCACCAGCATGAAGGCCGCGAACACCAGCAGGTACCAGAAGTTGCCCATGCCGTGTCCCACGATGGAGGCGTACACCATAAAGCAGGAGCCCAGGATGGCCAGCGACGGGATCACATAGCGGCGCAGGACGCTCTCTCCCTTCGCCTTGCGGATCCACTGGATGAAGATGGGGATATACAGGGCGTAGATGGTGAGGATCGGCAGTTCGGAAGAGTCAAAGACGAAGGCCGCGCTCTCAAAGGGCGTGCCCTTGAAGCAGATGACGCCGTCCAGCACCCCGGCCAGGTTCGCCAGGTAGAAGTACAGCCCCCACAGCGCACAGACCAGCAGGCCGACCACGGCGGCGTTGTGCGGCATATTGGTCTTTTCGTCCACCTGGCCGAAGACCTCGGGAGCCGGTCCCTCGCCCCGGGCCGCCAGAGCGTAGAGCCCCCGCACCTGCCCCAGCATCAGCCCGTTGGTGGTGCCGAGGCAGGAGATGGCGATGAAGAGGTTCAGAATGTTGCCCAGCACGCCGCCGAACAGGTTGGTGTAGGCCACGGTGGCGCCGTCCTGCATCAGCGTCTCCACGCTGGCGCCTCCCGCCACGCCCACATAGTAGGCGATATAGGTGGCCATGATGACGATGCCGCCGACGACCAGCGCCTTGGGCAGGTTCCGCTTGGAATCCTTCAGCTCCGCGTTGATGGAGGTGGCGATGATCCAGCCCTCATAGGCGAAGGCCGTGGCGCAGACCGCGCTCAGCAGGGCCTGGGCGGTGCTGCTCCCGTCCGGACGGACGGCGTTCGCCGCCGCGGCAAAGTTGTTCACCAGCATCCGCGTGGGGCTCAGCAGGCCCACCAGGACGCCCACCACCGCCATGAGGGCCAGCGGGATGAGCTTAATGACCGTGGTGGAGGTCTGCAGCCTGCCGGCGAGCCTGGGGGACAGGACGTTGATGGCGTACATCAGGCACATGTAAAACAGGGTCAGTGCCATGCACTCCGGCCCCACCACGCAGCCGCCCTCCGCCGCGGGGATCAGCAGCGGCAGGTCCGGCCAGCAGGAGACCAGGAACACCAGCGTATAGCGGGCGGAGAGCCAGCACAGCACGCTGGTCATGCCGGGATAGTAGACGGTGGTAGCGAACCAGCCCACATAGTAGGCGTAGGTGCGGCCCACCGTGGCCTCCGCGTAGTCCACGATCCCGTTGACCTTTTCGTATTTCTGCGCCATGGCCGCGAAGGCCAGGATGCAGAAGATCATGATAACGCCGCCGATGATCCACGCGAGAATGCCCAGGGGCATGTCGCCGCCCGTCTTCTGCAGGATCACCTGCGCCTTGAAGAACACGCCGGAACCGATCACGATGCCGACCACCATACAGATGGCCGTGAACAGCCCGTATTTGCGCTCCAGTTTGCTTTCCATCCGCTTTTCCTCCCTGTTCGATTGGTCCGACGCCGCAGCGATGTTTCCAATCTAACATGTTTCCAAAGCAAAAGCAATCCATGATTACTTTGTTCTTTTTTGCTTTAAAGCGTATTTTACCGAGATTTTTTGCCCTGATTTTTGTGTATTTTGCACAAAACATGCCACTTTTTCCCAGCGCTGGCCCACCGGGACGGACCGCCCTCCGCCGCCCGCCGGGAGAGGCGGCGCGGCGCAGAAAAACGGCGCCCCATCCACCGGACCGGGCGCCGTCTGCTTGATCTGTGTTTCCGCTACAGCGTCTCCTGCCGCAGGATCCGGCCTTCCAATGTCTTCCAGGTGAGAGCGCCGCCGGACAGCAGCAGGTAGCCCCTGGCGCTGCCCTCCTTGGGAAGGGACACGGAGCCGGGGTTCGCGAGATAGATCTCCCCCTCCCGGCGGAAATGCGGCACATGGGTATGGCCGGAGAGCAGCAGGCTCCCCGCCGCCAGGGGCGGCAGCTTCTCCGGTCCCCACTCGTGGCCGTGGACGGCGAAGACCGTCCGCCCCTCCCAAAGGAGCAGCGCATACTGCCCCAGCACCGGGAACTGCAGCACCATCTGGTCCACCTCGCTCTCGCAGTTGCCCCGGACGCAGAGGAGCCGCTCCTTCACGGCGTTGAGCTGGGAAGTGACTTTTTTCGTGTCGTAGCCCTCCGGCAGGTCGTTCCGGGCCCCGTGGTAGAGCAGGTCCCCCAGCAGCAGGAGCTTTTCCGCCCCCTCCTTTTCAAAAGCCTCCAGCAGCCGGCCGCAGTACAGGGCCGAGCCGTGGATGTCCGACGCGATCATGAGCTTCATGCTTCATCCTCCTTATACAGTACCAGGCCCGCCGCCATGCCGATGAGCATCCCCAGGCTCAGGCCCAGGGCCAGGGAACCGTCCAGCGCTAGAGCAAGGCCCATCCCCAGACATTCGCCCATGCACATGCCCAGGGCCATGGCGTTTCCCCGGCCATTCTCCTTTTCTTCTTCGGGCGCCGCCGTTTGCTTCGCCGCCCGCCGTTTCTTCTTCTGTCCCAGCATGGCGCAGGCCAGCGCCAAAGCGAGCCCCATGAGGACCCAGGGCAGGGCCGCCATGATGAAGTCTTTCATGCCTTATGCCCTCCCTCCTGCCGTTCCTCGGTCTCCGTCTCCCGCTTTTCCTGTTTTCCGCTTTCCGCCTGCCGGAAACAGACGGCGGCCGCAAGAAACAGCGCGGCGGCCACCCAGCAGAGCGCGCCGGCCCACACGCTCAGCGAAACTGCCATCAGCACGCCGGCGGCGGCCAGCAATCCTCCGGCCGTGTAAAGCAGCCGGGATGAGGTATTCTGTTCCATATCACGCGCTCCTCTCTATCATTCCCGGATCTCCCGCTCCCGTTTCAGCTCCCGGCGCTTCTTTTCGATCCTGTACAGGCCGCCTGCCAGCAGCGCCTCAAAGGCGGACAGGAGCAGCAGCGACAAAAGCAGCTCCGAATGGAAGCCGTCCGCCACCATTCCCATGAAGTAACAAAGCACCGACACGCCCAGGCAGGCCACCAGCGTAGCCAGCAGCGCGGCGATACGCTGCAGATGCCGGATGCGGGAGTCGATATCAGAGTAGAGGTCGAAGGGGCCGTCCTCCCCCCGTTTGCGGAAATAGACCCAGTTTTTCAGCGAGCCCACATGCTCCGCCCCGGTCTCCTCCAGAAAAGCGATATACTTCCGGCTCTCCGGGTGGTTGGGCCAGTGGTCCAGCATCTCCAGCCGGTACTGGTACGCCCCGGGCGTTCCCTCTTCAAACACATAGCGGAAGAGCCCCACGTCTGTCAAGTGCAGACCCTTTGCAGACATTTCATTGAGCCATTGTTCTTCGTCCTCGAACTGCCAGAGCCAGTATACCTTATGGATCACCTGCTTCATGCGCCCCACTCCTTCGTGACGGCTTCGCCGTTTTTCAGCAGCTCCCGCAGCCGGAGGATCTCCCGCTCCACGGCCTGCCGGCCCGCCTCCGTGATCTCGTACTCCTTCTTGCGGGCGCCGCCGCCCTCCTCCGCCGCCCGGATCCAGCCCTTTTCCAGCAGGGTGCTCAGCGCGCCGTACAGCGTCCCCGCCGCCAGGCGCACCCGCCCGCCGCTGAGCCGCTCCGTGTTCTGCATGATGCCGTATCCGTGCCTGGGGGTATCCAGCGAAAGCAGGATGTAATACACCGCCTCTGTCAGCGCCACGCTTTCCATGAGAACGCTCCTTTCCCGTTATAACGGCCGCCAGTATATCTTTTGCCGTTATATCGCACTCCGATATAACGAGTATAGCAGCAGGCACGCCTTCTGTCAACAGGGCCAGAAAAAAAGACGGCAATTTTCTTTTGACTGCAGAAACGGTTTGCAAGCGGCGGCCATGTCATGTACAATAGGGACAAGGAAACGGAAAAGGAGGGGCGGTATGGCGGAACAGGGCATTGTGGAGCTGGACCTCCACGGTATGACCCAGACCCAGGCCCGGGCGGCGGTGGAGAGCGCCCTCCGGCGCACGCCGCGGTCGGTGTACCGCCTGCGCCTCATCCACGGGTACCACGGCGGCACCGCCCTGCGGGATATGCTGCGGCGGGACTTCGCACAGCACCGGCGGGTGCTGCGCGTGGAGCTGGGCCTGAACCAGGGCTGCACCGACCTGGTGCTGCGGGAGTGGTACTGAACGCCGGCAGATTTTCCAGAAGGAGGAGGATACGATGCTGTTTCTCTGCTATCCCCGCTGCTCCACCTGCGCCAAGGCCCGTGCCTGGCTGGAGGCGGAGGGGATCTCTTACACCCTCCGGGACATCAAAGAGGACCGTCCCAGCGCCGAGGAGCTGCGGCGCTGGCAGGCCGAAAGCGGCCTGCCGCTGAAGCGTTTTTTCAACACCAGCGGCCTTATCTACAAGGAGCTGCGGCTGAAGGAGCGGCTCCCCGGCATGACGGAGGAGGAGCAGCTGGCCCTGCTCGCCTCCGACGGGATGCTGGTCAAGCGGCCCATCGCCGTGGGCGAGGGCTTCGTGCTGGTGGGCTTTCGGGAAAATGAATGGCGCGCTGCGCTGAAAGGAGAGAACTGTCAATGAAGATCGCTTTACTGCAAACGCCGGTGGCGACGGACAAGACGGGCAACATCCGCCTTGCCTGCGAGGAGCTGCGAAAGGCAGCGAAGGAGGGCATCGACCTGGCCGTGCTACCGGAGATGTTCTGCTGTCCCTATGAGAGCGGCGCGTTCCGCAGCTATGGGGAGGCCCACGGGGGCGAGGCCCAGCAGGCCCTCTCCGCCGTGGCAAAGGAGCTGGGCATCTACCTGGTGGGCGGCTCGGTGCCGGAGCTGGAGGGTGACAGGATCTACAACACCTCCTATGTCTATGACCGCAGCGGGCGGGAGATCGCCCGACACCGCAAGATCCACATGTTCGACATCAACGTGGAGGGCGGCCAGAGCTTCCGGGAGTCGAAGAACCTGAGCGCCGGCAACGAGATCACTGTGTTCGACACGGAGTTCGGCCCCATGGGGCTCTGCATCTGCTTCGACATGCGCTTTGAGGAGCTGAGCCGCTGCATGGCTCTCCGGGGCGCCAGAGTCATCTTCGCCCCCGCCGCCTTCAACATGACCACCGGCCCCGCCCACTGGGAGCTGGTCTTCCGCCAGCGGGCGGTGGACAACCAGTGCTTCACCGTGGGCGTCTCCCCCGCCCGGAACGAGAACGCCTCCTATGTGGCCTACGGCAACTCCCTGGCGGTGGACCCCTGGGGGACGGTGCTGACCCGCTGCGGCGGCGAGGTCTGCACCCAGATCGTAGAGCTGGACCTGAGCCAGGTGGAGAGCATCCGCCGCCAGCTTCCCATCCTCTCCGCAAGACGGACGGACCTGTACGAGCTGCGGGAGCTCTGATGCATCCCCCCTTCCCGTACGGCACAGCCCCGCGCCGAAGCGCGGGGCTGTTTTGATATGCCGCCGGCAGGCGCAAAAAGAGACGCGAAGCAAAAGCTTCGCGTCTCTTTTATGTAGTCTTACAGGACCGCGTCCACAGCCACCCGGTCCACGCGGATGGCCTTGCACAGGCGCGAGACCTCCACATGGCGGGGGTCTTTCTTGTAGGCTTCCAGATCCTCCAGGGAGTCAAACTCGGCCAGCAGCGCCGCGTCGTAGTTCCCCTCCACCGTGTTGCGCAGCACCTCGCAGCGCTTGAGCTGGGGGATAACGCCGTACAGCCCCTGCAGGCCCGCGAGGAAACGCTCCGCGTTCTCCTCCTCGCCCGGGCGGAACTTCCACATGACGATGTGGCGGACCATGGCTTACTTGTTGCGCTCGTTGTAGGCCTTGATGCCCATGGCCAGCAGATCCATGGCGCGCTCCAGCTTCTCCTGCTTGAGGACGTAGGCGATACGGATCTCGTTGACGCCCTTGCCGGGAGTGGCGTACATGGAGCCGCCGGGGGCGAACATAACGGTGTCGCCGTTGTCGTCGAACTCCTCCAGCAGCCACTTCTGGAAGTTCTCGGCGCTGTCCACGGGCAGCGCGGCCATCAGGTAGAACGCGCCCTTGGGGCACTTGCAGATGACGCCGGGGATCTCAGCCAGCTTGGCGACCACGGTGTCGCGGCGGCGCTTGTACTCGTCGCGGACGGCGGCG
>JBJDYT010000027.1:0-27846 GCA_051867635.1 Oscillospiraceae bacterium | reverse complement strand
AAAGCGGGTGGCTTTTTGTTCCGCTGCCGCGGAACTCACTAAAGAGAGCAAAAAAAGACCGGCCGGTATCTACCGGCCGGTCTTTTTGTCATTCACATCGGTCGAAGCTCACGTCAGCCCGGAAGAGGTCGCCGTCGATGGAGATGTCGAAGGCACCGCCCTGGAGGGAGGTCAGGCTCCGGGCGATGGAGAGGCCAAGGCCGCTGCCCTCCGTGCTGCGGGAGGAGTCGCCCCGGACGAAGCGCTCCATCAGCTCGTCGCTGGAGATGTTCAGCTCGTAGCGGGAGATGTTTTTGAACGACGCCGTCACCCGGCCGTCCTTCACCTCGGAGGTGAGGTAGACCCGCGTGCCGGGGAGGGAGTACTTGCAGATATTGCTCATCAGGTTGTCGAACACCCGCCACAGCAGCTTGCCGTCCGCGAGAACGGCGGGCTCCTCCGGGGAGAGCCGGGTCACCAGCTCCAGTTTCTGCTCCTGCAGCCTGTCCTCGTACTCGCCCGCCACCTGGGCCAGCAGCAGGTTCATATCCGTCCGCTCCGGCGTCACGGTCAGGTTCCCCGTGGAGGCCTTGGAGGCCTCCACCAGGTCCTCCGTCAGCTTACGCAGCCTGGCGGACTGGCGGTCCAGCACCTCGATGTACTCCCTCGCCGTCTCGTCCTTCAGATCCAGCGCCTTCAGCAGCGCCACATAGTTCACGATGGAGGTCAGGGGGGTCTTGATGTCGTGGGAGACGTTGGTGATGAGCTCGGTCTTCATGCGCTCACTCTTCATCTGCTGCTCCACCGCCCGCTGCATCCCCACGCCGATGTGGTTGAGGTGTTCCGCGTGCCGGCGGAAGGGGGGCGGCATGAACTCGGTGGAGACCTGATAGCTCAGGTTCCCGTTTGCCAGCTCCCGGCCGCCCTCCTCGATGCGGCGGAAGGAAAGCGCCAGATAGGCCAGCAGCAACAGAAGCGGGATGCGCTCCAGCCACCAGATGGGGATGAAAGCGTACATGCTGTCGGCAAGAAGGCTCACCAGCAGCTCCAGCAGTATCACGCCCACGACCAGAGCCACGATCTGCCAGCAGCCGGAGAGGTTCCGGAGGGGGTACAGCACGGCCCGCACCGTCCAGCGGCAGAGGCGGTAAAGGGCGTGCCAGAGCCGCCAGAGCACCGTGTTGCGCCACCATTTGCCCGCCTTGGCCCGGGCGGAGAAGCTCATCAGCAGCGCCATGAGCAGCAGCAGGCAGAGCGCGCCGCAGAGCACCATCGCCACCACAGCGATGACGGCGGTGTTGGCCCGCGCTATTTCAATGCCCAGCGCCGCCACAGTGACCCCGGCTATAATGAGCACCGCGGCCAGAAGGTCAAAGGGGATGCGGTGCAGCCAGCAGAGATAGATGCCCTCCACGCCCTCCTTGTGGCCGGCGGCGCAGAGGAGGAAGATAAGCAGCGCCAGGCAGGCCAGCAGCGATATCACCACGATGGCGATGAGAACGTTTCGCAGGGAGATAAGTTTATCCAGCCAGAAGCTTGCCGTCCGGAAGTCGTCCATGGCGCTTAAGTCCTCCGCCAGGGCGCCTGTGACCTCCACCTCCATATAGCCATCCGCCCGGGTATTCACCTCCAGCACATACCAGACGCCGGAGGGCGCGGTATCGTCCGCCACCTCATAGGCCCGGTAATCCTGCAGATGGCTCCCGTCCGACGCCTGGGCGAGGATGTAGGCTTCCCGCTCGTCATAGCCCTCGAACCGGAAGGTTTCCGAGACCTCCGCTTCGCCGTCGTACACGGTCAGAAGGAAAGTGTCGCTGCGGGCATAGCGGCTGGGTTCCCCGGTGTCGTTGCTGCGCAGTACATTGCCGCCCGTGTCGCGGATGGTGTAGAGGAAGTTGCTGTTTTCCCGGGAGTAGGCGTCGTCCAGATAGGCGGATGTTTCGCCCTCCTGCAAAGAGGCCTCGTAGGGCCATACTATGTCGTCCAGCCTGCTGTATACCATGCTTCCCAGGATATCCCGGCGCATGCTTTCGCCGCCGTCGATGTAAGCGTCCTCCGCCGCCAGAACGGCGACGCCGGCGGCGCCCGCCAGGGCCACCACCGCCAGGACGATTATCAGCAGCAGCGCCGTGATCTTGGCCCAGAGCTTGTTTTGCAGCTGTTTCATCGGTGTTCCGCCTCCATCTTATAGCCCTTGCCCCAGACTACCTTTAAATAGCGGGGCTCCGCGGGGTTGATCTCGATCTTTTCACGGATGTGCCGGATATGTACCGCGATGGCCCCCGCCGCGTTCAGCGGCACGTCGTCCCAGACCCGGCGGTAGATCTCGTTGGGGGAGAAGACCGTCCCCGCGTTTTGCATGAGAAAGCGGAGGATGTCGTACTCCTTGGGCGTCAGGGCCGCCCGGACGCCGTCCACCGTGACGGTCTTGGCGTTGTCGTCCAGTTCGATGCCGCCGATGGCCAGGACGGAGGGGCGCACCGTGCCGCCGCCCAGCTGCAGATAGCGCCGCAGCTGGGAGCGCACCCGGGCCAGCACCTCCACGGGGTTGAAGGGCTTGGTGATATAGTCGTCCGCGCCGATGTTCAGGCCCAGCACCTTGTCCGTGTCCTCGCTTTTCGCGGTGAGGAGGATCACCGGCACGTTGGAGATCTCCCGCAGCCTCGCCATGGCGGTGAGGCCGTCCATCTCCGGCATCATGATGTCGAGCAAAATCAGGTGGATGTCCTCCCGTCCGGCGACGGCCAGGGCCTCCCGGCCGTTGTAGGCCTTAAAGACCTGGTAGCCCTCCGCCGTGAGATAGATCTCCAGCGCCGTCACGATATCCTTTTCGTCGTCGCAGATGAGTATGTTGTACATAAGCCGCCTCCTTGGAGTCAGTGGTCCCACTGTCCCTATGATACGGGATTTGCCTTTAAGAAACAATGGGTCCGCCGCTTAAAAATTCTTTAAGACGCGGCAGCGCCTACCAGTTGCTTACTGGCTGCTTACAGGGGAAAAGCAAATCTATTTTCTGCCGGGGCGTGTACCTGACAGGAAATACTCCCGGCCCCCAAACGTGCGAGTTGTCCACAGACAGCGAGCGCGCTGCAGCGGGCCGCAGTTTTCTCCCAAAAGCGGCGCAGCCGCTTTTGGGAAGTTATCCCCGCTCCGTGGGGAGGACGGCCATGGAGACCCGGTGCCGGATGGGCTTCCACTCCACCTTGGTGAAGAAAGCCGCGAAGGAGATGGGGACATAGGTGAACATGAACAGGGGAAAGGTCAGGGTATAGAGGAGCTTTTTCGCCGTGGTGGTGTGGATCTGCTTCCACTCGGTGGCGGTGGTGACGGCCCCCACGATAAAGAGCGTCAGGTACATGTTGGCTGCGCACTGTCCAATGGAGGCCAGGGCGTACAGCGCACCCTCGCCGTTCAGTATCCCCAGCGCGGTGAGCAGCAGGTTCGCCAGCACGCTGAGGGTGGTCAGGGCGATGGCGGGCATGATGGCCATGGACATGTCGTAGCAGGAAAAGCGGCCCCGCAGCGCGCCGCCTATGAGCCGTGCGCCGTATTTGCGGAACACCTGGAGATAGCCCCTGGCCCAGCGCAGGCGCTGGCGGCAGGAGAGGCGGAAGTCCGCGGGCTGCTCGTCGTAGAGCACCGCGTCGGGGCAAAAGCCGATGGTCTCGCCCTCCAGCACATGATGCACGGTGAATTCGATGTCCTCCGTCAGCAGGTAGAAGCGCCAGCCCCCGGTTTTTTCCAGGATGCGGCGGCTGAAGAGGAAGCCCGTACCGGAGACGGCGCAGCTGGTGCCCAGCAGCATCCGGGCCTGGTTTAAGTAGCGGGACTCCCGCAGAAACCACAGCGCATAGCCGGCGGAGATCCAGTTCTCACCGTAGTTTTTCGAGTTGCGGTAGCTGGTGACGATCTCGTAGCCGTCGGAGAAGGTGCGGTTCATCTGCTCTATGTAGTCGTTTTCCAGCACGTTGTCCGCGTCAAAGACGAAGTAGCCGTCAAAGCCCCGGGGATAGTCCGCCTGGATGTGCTGCAGCAGCGCGTCCAGGGCGTAGCCCTTGCCCACGCAGAGCTGGTTGAAGCGCTCATAGACCACCGCGCCGCCTTCCCGGGCGATCTCCGCCGTGCGGTCGGTGCAGTTGTCCGCCATGACGAAGACAGTCACCAGGGAGGGGTCGTAGGTCTGTCGGCGCAGGCAGGCCAGCAGGTCCGATATGACCGCCTCCTCGTTCCGCGCGCAGATGAGGACGGCGTAGCGGTGGAGCCGGGGCGCTTCATGGGGCGGCATCTTTTTGAGTATCGGCACAGGGAGGTAGGCGAACTGGTAGAAATAGCAGAAGAGAAAGAGCAGGGACAGGGCGAAATTGACGGTGAGCAGCGTTTGTTCCATAGTGATCAAGACCTTTCTTCTTTCCGGCGTTTCGCCGTGGTGCGGAGCGCTTCCAGCTCCTTGCGCAGCGCCAGCAGCGTCTTTTCGTCGTGGGGGAAAAGCAGCCGCAGCAAAAACAGCGCGATGGTGAGGGTGAGGAGCTTCTCCGGCGTACAGGGGAACCACAGGAAACCGGCGTAGGCCGTCCCCGCCGCCGCCATCCAGCCGATGCCGAAGCGGACGCCGAAGAAGATGAACAGGTAGCACCAGCCGTTGGTGAGGAGCCACGCCAGGGCGAAACAGAGCAGCAGTCTGGGATTCAGCAGGATGCCGCCCCATTTTGCCAGTGTGGACTTTACCTTCTTGCTGACCGCTTTCATACGTTCACCCCTTGCGTGTTTCTCTGTGGAGGGGGGCGGGACCGCCCGCCGTGCTGCTTTCATGATAAAAAGCGGCGGTTTAAGAAACAAGCGGACAGGCGTTTAAGTTTTCCTTAATGCCCAATCCTTGCCTTTGCGCCGGCGAAAGTCGTATTCCGGCGGAAAAGCGGCTTTCCTTCGGGCGGGAAGTATGGTACAATGTTTAAAAAAATGTCATGCCGCCGCGCCTGCGGGGCGCGGCGGGGAGGAGCAGTATGGAGGAACAGTTCGCATTTCTGACGCCCCACTGGCTGGGGCGGGCGCATATCTATCACGGCGAGCAGGGGCCGATGCGGTACCGCTTCAAGATGGACGATAAGGAAAAGACGGTGGAGGCCGCCACCTACACGGAGGTCTGCTTTGAAAAGGCGAAGGACGTGGAGAGCCGGACCTTTTCCTGGGATGAGGCGGGGGTGGCGGAGCTGCGGCGCTGGCTTGGCGCGCAGTATGAGGCCATCACGGCGCGCAGCGCCGCCGGCGGAGCGGCGCGATGAAGCGGCTGGTGGTGGGCATCCTGGCCCATGTGGACGCGGGAAAGACCACGCTGAGCGAGGGACTTTTATATCTCGCGGGCAGGATCAAAAAGCTTGGGAGGGTGGACCATGGGGACACCTTCCTGGATACCCACGCCATCGAGCGGGAGCGGGGCATCACCATCTTCTCCAAGCAGGCGGTGATGACCACGGAGGACATGCAAGTGACTTTGCTTGACACCCCTGGCCACGTGGACTTTTCCGCCGAGATGGAGCGGACGCTTTCCGTGCTGGACTACGCCATATTGGTCATCAGCGCCACGGACGGGGTGCAGGCTCACACGGAGACGCTGTGGCGTCTTCTCAAGCGCTACGGCGTGCCGGTATTTATCTTTGTGACGAAGATGGACCTCCCCGGCGCGGACCGCGAGGCGCTGACGGCGGAGCTGAAGCGGCGCTTCGGCAGCGGCTGTGTGGACTTCGGCGCGGCGGAACGGGATGAGGAGATCGCGGTGCTGGACGATATGCTGCTGGAGCGGTATCTGGAGAGCGACGGCGTCACGGCGAAGGACGTCGCCCACCTGGTGCGGCAGCGGCTGCTGTTTCCCTGCTATTTCGGCTCCGGCCTGCAGCTGACGGGGCTGGAGGACCTGTGGCAGGGCCTTTCGGACTATACGCTGGCCCCGGCCTATCCGGCGGAATTCGCCGCCCGGGTCTTTAAGATCGCCCGGGACCCCCAGGGCAGCCGCCTGACCTATCTGAAGGTCACGGGCGGGACGCTGCGGGTGCGGACGGCCCTGCGCTATACGCCGCTGCACGGCGACGGGCAGGACGCGCTGGAGGAAAAGGTGAGCCAGATCCGCCGCTATTCCGGGGCAAAGTTTGAAGCGGAGGAGGAGATCTGCGCCGGAGACGTCTGCGCCGTCACGGGTCTCAGCGCCACTTATCCAGGCCAGGCGCTGGGCGCGGAGCAGGCGGGGGACCTGCCGGCGCTGGAGCCGGTGATGACCTACCGCCTCCGCCTGCCGGAGGGCTGCGACGTGCGCGCGGAGCTGCCGAAGCTCCAGCAGCTGCAGGAGGAGGACCCGCAGCTCCATATCGTCTGGGACGAGCGGCTGCGGGAGATCCAGCTGCGGCTCATGGGCGAGGTGCAGATCGAGGTGCTGCGCCGCCTGATTTTGGACCGCTTCGATCTGGACGTGGCCATCGACGCGGGGCGCATCCGCTACCTCGAGACCATCGCCGCGCCGGTGGAGGGCGTGGGGCATTACGAGCCCCTGCGCCACTATGCCGAGGTGCATCTGCTGCTGGAGCCGCTGCCCAGGGGCAGCGGGCTGGTCTTCGCCTCCGCCTGCCGGGAGGATGTGCTGGACCTGAACTGGCAGCGCCTGATCCTGACCCATCTGGAGGAAAGACCCCATCCGGGCGTGCTGACCGGCTCGCCCATCACGGATATGAAGATCACGGTGGCTGCGGGCCGCGCCCATCTGAAGCACACGGAGGGCGGCGATTTCCGCCAGGCCACCTACCGCGCCGTCCGCCAGGGGCTGCGGAAGGCCCAGAGCGTGCTGCTGGAGCCGTACTACCGCTTCCGTCTCGAGGTCCCCATGGAGGAGATCGGACGGGCCATCAGCGATATCCGCCTGCGGAGCGGCACCTTTGACGCCCCGGCGGAGGAAAACGGCTGCATGGTGCTCTGCGGCCGCGCGCCGGTGGCGACGCTGCGGGACTACGCCCGGGAGGTCGCGGCCTACACAAGGGGACGGGGACGGCTCTTCTGCTCTGTGGAGGGCTATGATCTCTGCCACGACCCGGAGGAGGTCATGGCGGAGATGGGCTATGACCCGGAGCGGGACACGGAGCACCCGGCGGATTCCGTGTTCTGCGCCCACGGAGCGGGCTTTCTGGTGAAGTGGGACCGGGTGGAGGAGTACATGCACCTGGAAAGCTGCCTGAAGGAAAGCGAGGCGGAGGAGCCGGAGGCCCCCCGGCTGGTGCAGAGGAACCTGAGTATCGACGACAAGGAGCTGGAGGAGATCATGCTGCGGGAGTTCGGCCCCATCGCCCGCAGGCGGTATCAAAGCGCCCGGGAATACGCCCCTGCGGAGAAGCGGGACAGGCCCTATGTCCAGCGGAAAAACTACCTCATTGTGGACGGCTACAATCTGATCTTCGCCTGGGACGAGCTGGCAGCCGTCGCCCGGGAGGACCTGGGGGCGGCCCGCCACCGGCTGCTGGAGATCCTGAGCAATTACCGGGGCTACACGAAGTGCGAGCTGATCCTGGTCTTCGACGGTTATCTCGTCAAGGGCAACCCCGGCAGCACGGAGGAGTACCACGGCGTCCACGTGGTCTATACCAAGGAGGGGGAGACCGGCGACCTCTACATCGAGCGGCTCACCAACGAGATCGGCAAAAACGACTCCGTGCGGGTGGCCACCTCCGACGCTATGATCCAGATGGCGGCGCTGCGGGACGGTGTGCAGCGCATGTCCGCCCGGGAGCTGATCGGGGAGATACAAGAGGTGGAGCAGAAGATCTCTGAGGAGATCGAGCGCCTGAACCGGAAATAAGCGAAAAAGTCCGCCGCGGAAGCTTTCCGCGGCGGGCTTGCCTTGTCTATTCGTTTTTACAGCGGCCGTTCCAGATAGATCATGTCCCGAAGCTGTACGCCCCCTTCAAAGATGGGATGGTCGTACCGGAGGAAAAAGTCCTTCACCCGATGGGAGAAGCGAAAGCCGCAGGCCTCGTAAAACGGCAGCGTCAGCGGGCTTTCCCCGGTGCCGGCCAGGAGCAGCCGGTAAGCGCCCCGGTAGGTCTCCGCCAGGAATTCGACCATGGCCCGGCCATAGCCCTGCCGCTGATACGCCGGCAGCACCGCCAGGTTTTTCAGCTCCAGCGCGCCGCCCTCCTCCGCCGTCACCACGGCCGCCGCCCGGAGGCCGCCGCCTTCGTACAGGGCGTACAGCGTCCCACGGTCCAGATAGCGCAGGATCATGTCCTCCTGCTCGTCGCCCAGCAGAAGCAGGGGGAGGAAGCGGCGCTTGTCCTTTTGTTGTATTTCGTGAAACTCCGTATGGCTCACCGCCCTTTCAGGGGCGCGGGAAGCCTCCCGGCCCGGTAAGAGGATGCGTCCAGTATACGCCGGCCGCCGCCGCTTGGCAAAGGTTTTTCCCGCAGAATTTGGAAAAGTGCGACGCGGGCTTGTTGCGCCGGACGGGGATTTGTGGTACCATCTACGGGAAAGAAAACGACAAAGGAGACCAACCATGCTCTTTTTCCTGTTTATTGCCGTGGGCCTCGTGGCCAGCGCGTTGACCTGCACCCTCGCCGCCCTGTGGCAGGGGGTTGGCGGCGTACTGCTGTTCCTGCTGCTGTCTCTGGGGTATTTCCTCCTCTGCGTGGGATTATGGGTGGTGTTCATTTTCCTCCTCTCCTGCACGGTGGACCAGGAAAAGCCGGCGGGGAAGCAGTGGAGGCTGTGGCGGCACCTGATCGAGGATACGCTGGATTTGCTGCTGCGCGTGCTGCGGGTGCGCATCCGCGTCACGGGACTGGAGAAGATCCCCACGGACAGCCGTTTCCTCTTCACCTGCAACCATATCACCATCTACGACCCGCTGGTGTCGCTGGTGGCGCTGCGGAAGTATGACGTGACCTTTATCTCCAAGAAGGAGAACTTCAAAAAGCTCATGATCGGCAATCTGATGCACGCGGCAGGCATCCTCTCCATCGACCGGGAGAACGACCGCTCCGCCGTCCGCACCATCCTGGAGGCCGTCAGGCTGCTGAAGGAGGACCGGACCTCCATCGCCCTCTATCCGGAGGGCTACTGCCGCCGGGATCCCTCGCTGGTGCTGCAGCCCTTCCGGGACGGCTCGCTGAAGATCGCGCAGAAGGCGAAAGTGCCGGTGGTGGTCTCCACCATCCGGGGCACGGAAGAGACCGTCCGCGGCTTTTTCCACCGGCTGTATACGGAGGTGCATCTGGACATCCTGGCGGTGGTCCCGGCGGAGGAGGTCTGCGCAGGCACCACCCATGAGCTGGGCGAAAAGATCTGGCAGGTTATGTACGACCACCTCGCCGAAGGCGCGCCCACCGCGTGAGTTACTCGCCGGCCGGTATGATAAAAAAGCTCCGCCCGGAGGGGGCGGAGCTTTTTTTGCCGCGCGGCTTGCCGCTGCCTGCGGCGAAAAACCTTGTTGCCGGGAGAGAACTGTGTTATCATGGGATGCGGCGGGCGAAGGCCTGCCGGCAGAGCACAAGAGCGGGGAGGAAGGGCTATGGAGCTGACGAAATTTTTCGCAGAGCACCCGAAGGCGGCGCTGGCTTTTTCCGGCGGCGTGGACTCCGCGTACCTGCTGTACGCGGCGCTGCGCTGCGGCGCGGAGGTGAAGCCTTATTTTGTGAAGACCGCTTTCCAGCCGGCCTTTGAGCTGCGGGACGCCGCACGCTTGGCAGAGGAGCTGGGCGCGGCGCTGTCGGTGCTCACGCTGGATGTGCTGGGCTGCGAAGCGGTGGCGAAGAACCCTGCGGACCGCTGCTATCACTGTAAAGGTAAAATATTTGACAGAATCTGCGCCGCAGCGAAAGACGACGGGTATGAGGTCGTGCTGGACGGTAGCAACGCTTCGGACGACGCCGCGGACCGGCCGGGGATGCGCGCGCTCAGGGAGCGCGGCGTGTTCTCTCCGCTGCGCCAGGCGGGGCTGACCAAGGCGGAGATCCGCCGCCTTTCCCGGGAGGCGGGGCTCTTCACCTGGGACAAGCCCGCCTACGCCTGTCTCGCCACCCGCGTCCCCACAGGGGAACGGCTGACGGAGGAGCTGCTGCGGCGGGTGGAGACGGCGGAGGACGCGCTCTTCCGCCTGGGCTTTTCCGACTTCCGGGTGCGGGTGTTCCACGGCGCAGCGAGAGTGCAGGTGACGGCGGTACAGATGGAGACGGCCCTGCGGCGACGGGAGGAGATCAATGCAGCGCTGCGCCCGCTGTTCGGCGCAGTGCTGCTGGATATGGAGGCGAGAGCGTGAATCAGAAGGATATGAAGGAACTGCTGGGCCAGGTGGCGGAGGGCAGCCTTTCCGTGGAGGAGGCGGCGCTGCGCCTGCGGCAGGCGCCCTTTGAGGACCTGGGCTTTGCCAAGGTGGACCACCACCGCGCCCTCCGCCAGGGCGTGGGCGAGGTGATCTACGGCGCGGGCAAGACGGCGGAGCAGATCGGACAGATCGCGCAGTCGCTGCAGCAGGACGGCGCCGCGGTGCTCATCACCCGGCTGGACGGGGAAAAGGCGGAGGAGCTCCGCCGCAGCGGCCTGCCCCTGCAATACCACGCGGACTGCCGTCTCGGCGTGCTGGGCGAGCTGCCGGAGCCGGACGGCGACGGGCTTGTCATCGTGGCCGCGGCCGGCACCAGCGACCTCCCGGTGGCGGAGGAGGCGGCTCTGACGGCGGAGGTGCTGGGAAACCGGGTGCAGCGGCTGTACGACGTGGGCGTGGCGGGGCTGCACCGGCTGCTGGCCCATTCCGATGAGCTGATGCGCGCCCGCTGCATCATCGCGGTGGCGGGGATGGAAGGGGCACTGGCCAGCGTCATCGGCGGCCTGGTGGACTGCCCGGTCATCGCCGTCCCCACCAGCGTAGGCTACGGCGCGGCCTTCGGCGGCGTTTCGGCGCTGCTGGCCATGCTCAACTCCTGCGCCAGCGGCGTGGGCGTGGTGAATATCGACAACGGCTTTGGCGCGGGGTATCTCGCGAGCCTGATCAATCACGGAGGGAGCAAAGCATGAAAACACTGTACTTGGACTGCTCTATGGGCGCGGCGGGGGACATGCTCATGGCCGCGCTGCTGGAGCTTGTGGAGGACCGGGAGGGCTTCCTGGAAACGATGAACGGCCTGGGCCTGCCGGGGGTGGAAGCCGCGGCGGAGAGGGCTGTGAAGTGCGGCGTGGCCGGCACCCATGTCCGTATCACGGTGCATGGGGAGGAGGAAGCCTCCGAGGACGTGCATGACCATGACCATGAGCATGAGCACCACCATGACCATGAGCACGATCATGACCACGATCATGACCACGATCACGATCATGACCACGAGCATTTCCGCGACCACGAGCACGAGCACCACCACGGCCACCATCATGCCAGCCTGGGAGAGATCCGGGAGCAGATCGCGGCGCTGCGCGTGCCGGAGGAGGTCCGTGCGGACGTGCGGGCGGTCTACGACCTGCTGGCGGAGGCGGAGAGCCGGGCCCACGGCGTCCCCGTGTCGGAGATCCACTTCCATGAGGTGGGGACCCTGGACGCTATCGCGGACATCACCGGCGTGGCGCTGCTGCTGCATATGCTCGGGCCGGACCGCATCGAGGCCTCGCCCGTCCATGTGGGCAGCGGGCAGGTACGCTGCGCCCACGGCGTGCTGCCGGTGCCGGCGCCCGCCACGGCGCATCTGCTCACAGGCATCCCCACCTACGGCGGCGCAGTGCGCGGAGAGCTCTGCACCCCCACCGGCGCGGCGCTGCTGAAGCATTTTGTCCGGCGCTTCGGCCCTCAGCCCGTCATGGCGGTGGAGAAGATCGGCTACGGCATGGGGCAGAAGGATTTTGAGGCCGCCAACTGCGTGCGCGCCCTGCTGGGCGAAACGCAGGAGGAGGGAGACAGCGTGGCGGAGCTCTCCTGCAATCTGGACGATATGACGCCGGAGGCGGTGGCCTTCGCCCAGGAGCTGCTGCTTGCCCAGGGGGCGCTGGATGTGTTCACCGCGCCTATCGGCATGAAAAAGTGCCGCAGCGGGGTGCTGCTGACGTGTCTCTGCCCCGTGGAGGAGAAGGAGCGCTTCGCCCGGCTGATGCTGCGCCATACCACCACCCTGGGGGTGCGGGAGCACATCTGCCGCCGCTATACGCTCCGGCGGGAGGTGTCGGTGCGGCAGACGCCCTACGGCCCGGTGCGGGTCAAGACTGCCGTGGGCGAGGGGATCTGCCGGGAAAAGCCGGAGTATGAGGACGTCTCCCGCATCGCCCGGGAGCAGGATATGCCGCTTTCAGAGGTGCTGAAGCGGCTGTAAAAAGAGAAAGCAGGAGCGCCGCGGCCGCGGCGCTCCTGCTTTTTGGGGCGGATATGTACAGCGGGGGAGAGGCTCAGGAAAGGGAAACGCCGGTCTCCCGGGCGATGATCCGGGCGGCAGTCTCCGTGCAGAACGCCACAACGTCGGCGCATTTGGCCTTTCGCTCGGGCATGTTGCGGTCGGGGAATTCCTCGATGAGCTTTCCGCAGCAGGTGGCGCCGAATTTTTCCCGCACCGCTTCCGCGAACTCGCAGGTCAGCGCATGGCAGCGGGTGACGGTGGGATCGCCGGGCGTCCTGCGGCCGAAGCAGTAGCCGATGCACATGGAGCCGCCGGCCACGGCGCCGCAGAGGCAGCCGGCGCCGCCCAGACCCCAGGGGAAGCCGCTGCTCATAGCGATGGCGTCGTCCGAAAGGCTGTCCCAGCCGAAATGCTTGCGGAGGGCATAGATGACAGATTCCGAGCAGGCAAAGCCGTTGTGAAAAATGTGGAGGGCGTCCTCAACGAGCGCCTTGGAGTCAACGTGGTCGACCATGGTAGATTCCTCCTGTATCGATAGTGTGACAACAGTATAACGCCAAAGGGGAGAAAAAATCAATAAGACTGAAAATTTTTGTTGACAAATGGGGAGGAGGTTGATATAATTCGTATTGTGCTTCGGGGCCAGCGCTTCAGAAAACGGCCGCCGGGGAAACGCAGAACTGAATCATCTGGGGGTATAGCTCAGCTGGGAGAGCGCTTGAATGGCATTCAAGAGGTCAGCGGTTCGATCCCGCTTATCTCCACCAGAAAACGTTGAAACCAAAGGGTTTCAACGTTTTTTTCTTTGCAAAAACATAAAATGCGATAAAACGATGAAAAAATGGATTGCGCTGCTTTTGGCGGCGGTTATGTGTCCGCGCCTGCCGCTTGCGGCGGAAAAGCGATGCGCCCCCGGAAATTAAGGATTTTGCTTCCGCGGATAGGTCACGGTCAAGGGCCGGGCGTCGGTTTGCGCAGGATTTTCATATTCCGCCTGGATATAGGCGCTTAAATGCGCGATCAGAGAAGCCTTAATAACAAGAATAACAAGCGACCTGCAGCCGCTCTGGACTATAAAAAAGCCCAGTTCAGTACAAGACTGAACTGGGCTTCAAAGCTATGGCGTTTTTTATCGCCAGCTTTTCCCTGACAGCTTCACTACACCGGTGCTTGCGTTTATTTTTATGATGCAAGCAGCTTCTCGATATTCTTGTCTGTTCCCAGCACCCAAATAGTGTCGCCGGTCTCCATGACATTGTCGCCGTCAGGTACTATGGGCTGCGCACCCTCATGGCTCAGGCCAATGAGCGCGCAGGAGTATTGATCATGCAGGCCGGAATGCTTGACGGATACGTTGCAGTACGGCTCGCTGCCTGTTAGCTTGATTTCGGCACAGCGGAGCGGTACCTGCCGTTCGCCCTTGCCCATGCCCATAAACTCCTTCAAGGGAGTGACAGTGTGCTTTCCAATGTCATGGTTGGCACAGTATTTGTTTATATAGTGTTCTGCGCCCATGGCGAATATGTGGTCACCGGCTTGCAGCACCGTGCGGCCCGCGGGCAGCATGATGATCTCGACGTCCCGCTCTATCTTGAGCACAAACAGGCCGTTGTTCTTACCCCAGCCAATATCCATGAGCATTTGGCCCGCGAACTCATCGGGAACGATAAAGGAGAGTATCTGATAGCTCTCGTCATAGATCTCCATCGTTTCAGGCATTGGCATGCCGTCAGCCACACTCATGCCGGCAAACAGGATCGATGCCCTTTTGAGCTTGGAATACTGGGCACGCTGGCGGCTGTCAAGCACGTACAGCACGCCGCCTATGGTCATCCAACAGAGGAACAGCACCGTTGCCCGCTTGCCGATCCAGACCGGCTGCCCGGGAATCAGCAGCAGGACCAGAAGTACAGCCATGCAAAGTCCCGAAAACCAGGCGGTCTTTGTCCCGCCGGGGATCGTATAGGGGCGCTTCAGGCCGGGCTCGCTGCGGCGGAGCTTTATCAGACAGAAAGCCGTAAGCATCCAGCTGACAACGTATCCCGCCGCGGAAAAGGTAGTAAGGTCACCGATAAGACCGCTGCCGAGGAACGGGCCGATCAGAGAGGCGATAAGCGTGACTTTCAATGCATTTACCGGAGTCTTATAGACCGGATGCTGCTTTGCAAGGACATCAGGCACGATGCTGATACGCGCCATTGCCATGAGGATCTGCGAAGAAGCCATCATGAAGCCGTTCCATGTGGTAAGCAGGCCGCATATGGAGCCAATCAGTATCAGCAGATATAAGGATTCGCCCACAGCGCCGGGGTAGATCTCCCGGAACAGCAATGCCGCCGCGGGACTGTCAAACTTGATAAACTGCTGCCACGGCAGTGCACCGCCCAGCGTAAAGAGAAGCAGCGCGTAAAACACGCAGGAGCACACAACTGTCAGCACAACGGTTTTGCCGACGGACTTTATGTTGCCGCCGGCGCTTTCGATTCCCTGCGGGATGGTCTCGAACCCCGCGATAAAGAACGGAACCGAGGCGAGGATAGACAGCATACCACCGAAGAAGTTGCTGTGAGACCCTGTGCCCACGTTTTCGTAGATGGGGCTGAGGTTGGCAAAGCTGAACTTACCAAGGGCAAATACCATGGCCAGGATGCCGCTTCCCACGAGGACAAAGCAAAGCACCCTCTGGAGCATGGCAGAGGCGGAAACGCCCTTACGGTTTATGAAGTACAGTACTATGGAAAGCAAAGTGCCGACTATGATATGGCCTATGTAGATATCCGCCCCGGCCAGCGTATACAAAGGCTCGCCATATTTGAGCACCGGGAACACGATGCTGAGAATGTCAACTACATAGATGGCTTCCCAGGGGATGATGGTGATGAATGCGCCGAAAGCCGCCCAGCCGGATATGAAGGCGGTATTATCGCCAAAGGCACGGAAGGCATACGCCATCCCGCCGCCTGTTACGGGCAGCATGGAACAAAGCTCGCAATAGCAAAGCGCTACCGGTATCATCATGACCAGGGCAAGTATGTAGCCCAGCGCTGCGGGCAGGGGACCGCCGCTTCCCGCCATCCAGCTGTTGATGGATACAGCCCAGCCTACGCCGACAATGGCGCCAAAGCCTATACAGAAAAAGTCAACAGCGGATACCTTTTTTGTCTCTTTCATTTCAGTCGCCTTCTTCCCACACAATACTGATCGATCGCATGAATGATTCTCATCAATCGCACTGACCTTACCCATAATAACCGCGATTAAATTTTTTGTCAATGCATAAGATGAAAATTTTGAAAATTGCAAAAAATGTAAAATCAAGATGGACAGGTGAAAAGAAAATCTATCGGGGTTTCACCTCACGGCGGCAAAGCGGCGCGCCGGGAAGGGGATCCGCCCGTGAGGGAGAGACGAGCCACCCGCCGGGGAGAAGCCGAGCCTTGCCCGGCGCATCCTGGACGGTCTGCGGGAGCTGCTGTGGGCGACACCGCCGGACACCGGGAACGAGAACACGGTGTTTGCGGAGGGCGGTGGGTACTTCTCTATGAGCGCAGACGAGCAGGCGGGCATTCGCCAGCAGCTGCGCGCAAATCAGGACCGATTGAACGCTATGAAAGTTGTCGGTACCGTCAACACGCGGGAATATGCTGGACTGGACACCAGAAAAGCGAGAGAGAAACTGGTGGCAGAAATGAAAAAAACCGGCTACAAGGTAGACCGGCATGGATTTGGCGAGATTCGGTTTGAGGAAAGCGAGATAAACAACAGTCTGAACTACAAAGAAAAAGACCCGTCGGCGGAAGACGCACGACGGACTGGATTCTTGGTTCTGCAGAGCGTTTTGAAACGCGGCATCGAAATCGAAGGCCACGATATGCACAAAGGACGCAACTACGATACCGTTACCATCGCTGCGCCGGTGGAAATCAACGGCAAACGCGGCAATATGGCCGTAGTGGTCAAGCGGACGAAAGGAAACCGCTACAAAGTGCATCGCATCCTGACAACGGAAGGCGAGACCTTCACGATGCCAGAAATGGCTAACGCAGAGGTGAATACCGTCGGGGCTGTCACCAACAATAGCCAATCGTTGGGAGGGAGCGCACCGGCCATCAGCTCTGCGTCTGAGAACAGTATACCCGATTTCTCCGAAAAAAGCAACACCGATTCTTCCCAAAAGTCCCAGAAATCCATTGAGGGGACCGCGGAGGCGGTGGAGGAAGTACGGCGGCTCACACGGCAGAACAAGCGGCTTGAAAAGCTGAACCGGGAGCTGAAGGATCAGCTGCGCGTGGCGCAGGCGTCGGGCGCGGTGACGGACCGGGCGGCGCCATATTCTCCACTTGCAATAAGGCGCGTCCTCGGCTATAATCGAAGCTGGCAGGGTATGACAGCATTTGGCAGCTTCCCCCGCGCGGAGCGTGCGTGTCTCCGCGGCAGGCGGGAGGACTGCCCGTTTTGTCATGTCCGCGGCCGGTGCGGCCCCTGCGGAAGCGGGGCTGCGGCCCGGCAGAACGAAGAAAGAGAAGGAGGGACGGCTATGGCGGAGGAAGTTCGCCTTACCCAGATGACCAAGGCCGCCGGGTGAGCGGCCAAGCTGGGGCCGGGAGCCCTGACGGAAATATTGGAGGGACTGCCCAACGTCAAGGACGAGAATCTGATGGTGGGCTTTGATACCAGCGACGACGCCTGCGTGTACCGTCTGACGGACGATCTGGCGGCCATCCATACGGTGGACTTTTTCACGCCCATCGTGGACGACCCTTACCTGTTCGGCCAGATCGCGGCCTCCAACGCCCTCAGCGACGTGTACGCCATGGGCGGGGAGCCGAAGCTGGCCATGAACCTGCTCTGCATCCCCAACTGCCTGTCCAAGGATGTGGTGCGCCGCATCATGGAGGGCGGCCACAGCAAGGCGGTGGAGGCGGGCTGCGTCATCGCGGGCGGCCATACCATTGAGGACGACGTGCCGAAGTACGGTCTCTGTGTCACCGGCTACGTTCACCCGGACAAGGTGCTGCGGAACGTGGGCGCGGAGCCGGGAGACCTGCTGGTGCTGACCAAGCCCATCGGCAGCGGCGTCATTTCCACCGCCGCCAAGGTGGACCTGGCGGAGAAGCAGGACTACGACGAGATGATCATGCACCTCGCCACGCTGAACGCGAAGGCGGGCAAGGCGGTGGTGGAGGTGGGCGGCGCCCACGCCTGCACGGATATCACGGGCTTCGGCCTGCTGGGCCACGGCTACGAGATGGCCTCGGGCGGCAGCACCACGCTGGTGTTCGACAGCAAAAAGATCCCCTATATGCACGGCGCGCCGGACCTGGCGCAGATGGGCCTGATCCCCGGCGGCGCGTACCGGAACATGGACTATGTGAAGCCCTACTTCCGGGCGGAGGAAGGGGTGCCCCAGTGGTGCGTGGACCTGATGGCGGATCCCCAGACCTCCGGCGGGCTGCTGGTGGCCATGCCGCCGGAAAAGGCCCGCGAGCTGGTGGCGCGGCTGCAGGGGGACTGCCCCTGGGTCGCTATCGTGGGTGAGGCCGTGGAAAAGGCTGACGTGGAAGTCATCATCCGATAAGATAAATGGATCGCAGAAAAAGAGAGAAGTCAGTTCGCCTGACTTCTCTCTTTATTTAATCTTATAAAACAAGCTCTACCATGATACAGTGCTCATTTCTCCAAGCTTCGGTAAAACCTGTGTTTAAGAATAGGGAAACGCAGGGGTTGTCTATGGCTATGTCGTCGCACAGCCTTGTGACGCAGTTTTGCTTCGCGGCTTCGATCAGCAGCGAAAGCCCTTCTTTGCCGTATCCTTTTCCCCTGTGCGTAGCTTCAATAATGATGCTTATGATATGCGCCTGACAGTTCGCATCAAAATGATACGCAACTTCTCCTACAAAGCTTCGGATATCCTCGGAATATAAATAACGATAGTAACGCCAATTTTCGTCAGACAATACCCATTTTTTGTACCAGGTTTCCCACTTTTCTTCCGGAAAATCGATGGTGCCGCCCCACTGTTCGTTATAGGCCATCGTGTCCCGGTCTGAGAGCAGGGAGCGGCGGTAGTCCAGATCTTTGCGTTCGGGTTTGTATAGCCTTAACATACGGCTTTCCCCCCTCTTATTACCGCTTATTCGCCCTCCGGCTCCAGCAGCTCCCGGAAACTCATGATGTACCGGCTGCAAAGCCCGCGCAGCGCCTCCTCGTCCCGGCGAAACAGATCGTCGTAGACGCCCACCGCCTGCATCCCAGCGGCGATGGCGCTGCGGCAGGAGCGGATGGAATCGTCGAACAGCACGCAGTCCGCGGGAGCGGCGCCGCAGCGCCGCGAAGCCTCCAGGTAGAAGGTCGGGTCGCTCTTTTCCATCCCCAGCTCCTGGGCGAAGATCAGATGCTGAAAGTACCCTGCGAGGTCGTGGCGCTGCAGGGCGGCGCGGCAGTGTTCCGGCACGCAGGCGGTGACAAGGGACATGGGGACGCCCCGGGCGCGGCACTGCTCGAGAAATTCCCGGGCATAGGGTTTCAGCCCGACGGTCTTGGAGTAGCGGTCTCCCGCCAGGGCCATCCACTCCGCCATGATCTCCTCCTCGGAGTCGGGGATATGGCAGTAGTCCCTGGTGAACTTGGCCGCGAGAGGGAAGATAGTGTGGGCCACGGCCTCGGCGTACTCCTGCGTATAGGGCAGGCCGCGCCGGGCGAGAAAGACGGTGTCCACCTCCACCCAGACCCCGTTGGAGTCGGTGAGGGTCCCGTCCAGATCAAAGAGATAATACATAACCGTTTCCTTTTCAGTCTATCCAGAATCGCCAGGGGAAGTCCACCGCCTCCTCCGCGTAGTCGATGCCCACCCGCTTTCCTGTGTGGACCTCCGCCGGGGCGGCGGCAGGGGCGGGCAGGCCGAAGTCCGCGGGAGAATCCACCACAAAAAGCGTATCCCCCAGGAGGTCCAGGCCGTTCTGCTCCCGGGTGAGGGCCAGGGCCTGGCAGACCTTGCCGGGGCCGTTTAAAAAGTTCTTCCGCTGGTAGCCCGTCAGCTCGGCAAGGGGCTTACCGAAGCGCAGGCGGGCCATGGTCTCCGCGCCCTGCAGGGGCGCAAGGCCCCGGATCAGCACGGCGGAGGGCTCCCCCGCCGGCTCCGTCACAAAATTCAGGCAGTGGTGCATCCCGTAGGTGAAGTAGATATAGGCGTGTCCGCCCTCGCCGAACATGACCTCCGTCCGGGGCGTGCGGCGGTAGCCGTAGGCGTGGCAGGCCTTGTCCATCCGGCCCACATAGGCCTCCGTCTCCGTGATGCGGCAGAGGAGGAGCTCCCCCTCCAGCCGCCGGGCCAGACAGCAGCCCAGCAGGTCCCGGGCGGCCTGCACCGTGTCGCCTAAATAGAAATCCCGGGAAAGCCTTGCCATTTTTCCACCTCTTTGATAGAATATGAACCGCTGCGCAGGACAGGGCGCCGACATTTTTATAGTATACCGGAATCAGAAGATAAAGTAAACGGAGAAATGCAGTTATGGCACAGACCATCGGCAAAAAAACGGCAAAGCTCATGCTGTTCACGGCGGCCGTCATCTGGGGCAGTACCTTTGTCATCATCAAGTCGTCCCTGGACGACCTGGACCCCTTCTTTCTCGCGGCCCTGCGCTTTTCCGTCGCCGCGGCGGCGCTGGCCCTGGCGCTGGTAAAGCGCCTCGGCCGCATGGACCGGGCCTGTATCAAGGCCGGAGCCATCATCGGCGTCCACCTTTTCCTGGCCTTTTCCTGCCAGGCCGTCGGCCTCACGGGCACCACGCCGTCGAAAAACGCCTTCCTCTCCTCCTGGTATTCGGCCCTGGTGCCGCTGCTGGGCTGGCTGTTTTACCGAAGCCGCGTGGAAAAGCGGCAGGTCGCGGCGGCGCTGCTCTGCGTCCTGGGCGTGGGGGTGATCTCCCTCAACGGCGGGTTCAGCGTGGCCTGGGGAGACGTCCTGAGCCTTTTTGCCGCCTTTTTCTATGCCACCCAGATCCTGGCCACGGAGAAGTACGCCCGGGGGCATGACATCCTCCTCATCACCATGCTGGAGTTCGCCTTCGCGGGACTGTACGCCTGGGCGCTCAGTCTGGCGCGAAGCGGTCTGCCGGACTTTGCCGCCATCCCGGCGGACACCTGGCTGTCCGTCCTGTATCTCGGCGTCATGGCCAGCAGCGTGGCCTTTCTCTTTCAGAATGTGGGGCAGCTCAATACGGACCCCGCCTCAGCGTCCCTCATCCTCTCGCTGGAGTGCGTGTTCGGCGCCGCCATCTCCGTGCTGTTCTTCGGCGACCGGCTGACGGTGAAGCTGGCGGCGGGCTTTGCCCTGGTGTTCCTGGGTATCCTGTACAGCGAAACGGGCTTTTCCTTCCTCCGCCGCGCGAAGGCGCGGCCGAAGCGGAGGGAAACGGCGGAATAAAAAAGCGGACGCGCGGCAGCGCGTCCGCTTTTTTTCGCCTGCGGCTTGTCAGGCGGAAAAGGATACACTATAATTACAACGAAAGCTGGCGGTCCGGCATTCTATCAAACATGCGGAGGGCGGTACAGGCATGAGCTATGAAAAGTCCTGCGGCGCGGTGCTGTTCACCCGCGCCGGCGGAGAGGTCAGATATGTGCTGGCGCAGAGCCTGCGGGGCGTGTACGGCTTTCCGAAGGGGCATGTGGAGGCGGGGGAGACCGAACGGGAGACCGCCCTGCGGGAGATATGGGAAGAGGTCCACATCAGACCGGAGCTGATCGACGGTTTTCGCGAGACGATCCGCTACAGGCTTCCCGGCAGCCGGGCCGCCTTCAAGCAGGTGGTGTTTTTCCTGGCGGAGTATGAGGGGCAGACCCCGGTCATACAGGCCGAGGAGCTGCGCAGCGCCCCGCTGGTGGACTATGAGGAGGCCATGCGCCTGCTCCGGCACGAGAATATCCGGCGCGTGCTGCGGAAAGCGGACGCCTATTTGCACAGCGGCAAGCTCCCGTCATCCTGAGCGGTGGCGGGAGTTTTTTGCGCGTCCGCGGCCTTCGCCGGCCTGCCGAAAAAGGGCGGAAGGGGGGAGGAATGGGGGCCTCCGGCCGCTTTTTGTGGACAAAGGCGCAAAGACGTGTTATAATAAACTGCTATTCTATGGGATACTTGTAAAAGAAACTATCTTTCGGAAGCGAGGAAGCGGACGTTCATGCGAGTGGAGCTGTTGGGGGTCGGATTTGACGATCTGACCATGGAGGAAGCGGTGCAGCGCGGCTGCGAGCTGCTGCTGTGCGACGGGGCGCATTATGTGGTGACGCCCAACCCGGAGATCGTGGAGACCTGCCGGAAGGACCCGGAGGCCATGGCCGCCGTCAACGGCGCCGACCTGGTGCTGCCGGACGGCATCGGCGTGGTGTACGGCGCGAAGCTCCGCAAAACGCCGCTGAAGGGCCGCGTTCCCGGTATCGAGTTCGGAACGGAGATGCTGGGCAAGTGCGCGGAGCTGCAAAAGAGCGTGTTTCTGCTGGGGGCGAAGCCCGGCATCGCCGAGCGCGCGGCAGAGCGCATGAAGGAGAGCTTCCCCGGGCTCCTCATCGCCGGGACGGCGGACGGCTATTTCAAGGACGACGCCGCCGCGGCGGCGCAGGTACGCGCCAGCGGCGCGGACATGGTCTTCGTCTGCCTCGGCGCGCCGAAGCAGGAAAAATTCATGCAGCAATACGCGTCGGCCACCGGCGCCCGCCTGCTGGTGGGCCTGGGCGGCTCGCTGGACGTGTTCGCGGGCGTCACGGAGCGGGCGCCGCAGTTTTACCGGGACCATGGCCTGGAGTGGTTCTACCGCCTGGTGAAGGACCCCAAGCGCATCGGCCGGATGATGAAGCTGCCGCTGTTTCTGCTCCATGTGGCGGGGGAGAAGCGATGAAGGGAAAGCTGATCGTTTTTGAGGGGACCGACGGCTCCGGCAAGGCCACCCAGACCCGCCTGCTCTGCGAGCGGCTGCGGCGGGAGGGCCGCGCCCTGCGGCAGATCACCTTCCCCCGGTATGACAACGACTCCTCGGCCCTGATCCGTATGTACCTCGGCGGGGCCTTCGGCGCCGACCCCGGCGATGTGAACGCCTATGCCGCCTCCACCTTTTACGCGGTGGACCGCTACGCCTCCTACAAGCAGGACTGGGGCGGCTTTTATGAGAGCGGCGGCCTTGTGGTGGCGGACCGCTACACCACCTCCAACGCGGTGCATCAGGCCTCCAAGCTGCCGGAGGAGGAGCAGCGGCCGTTTTTGCAGTGGCTGTTCCACTTTGAGTATGACCTGCTGGGCCTGCCCCGGCCAGACGTGGTGTTTTATCTCGATATCCCCACGGAGATCACAGCGCAGATGATGCGGCGGCGGGAGGCCGCCACCCACACCCAGGCGGATATCCACGAGCAGGACGAGCAGTACCTGCGCCGCTGCCGTGACAGCGGCTCCCGGGTGGCGGAGCTCTGCGGCTGGGAGCGCGTGGCCTGCGTGCGGGAAGGACGGCTGCTCAGCGCGGAGGAGATCCACGGCGAGATCTTCCGGCGGCTCACGGCGCTGCTGCCCTGAGGGGCGGCCTGTCCCGGGGGCGGACGGCGAAAAAGGGCCGTGAGGCCCCCTCTCGCGTACGTAGTGTGGCCGTTTTTCAGTCGCAGTCGCACCCGCAGTTGCTGCCGCATCCGCAGCCGTTGCCGCCGCAGCAGCAGCACAGGACCAGGATGATGAGCAGGATGATCCAGATGCAGCCGCAGCCGTTGTTGTTAGAACCCCACATGAAATTCACCTCGCTTACGTCGTTCAATACCAATGTATGCTGCAGCGGCGGAGAGGTGACGAAGCGCATCGGTGCAAAAGAAACAGACAGGAAAGGCGTGTGATAGAAGTGTCATACCAGAATGACGACAAATTTGAAACCACCAACTGGGACGCGCAGCGTGTCCGCAAGGCCCAGGAGGACCAGCAGAAGCAGCTGCGGCAGAGGCGCAAGAAGGCCCGCCGCCGGAAGAGCCTGCTTGCCTACGTTTGCTTTATCCTGGTGGTCTCCGCCATCCTGGCGGGGACGGCCTGGCTCCTGGCCAACGACATCTGCTCCTTCAACAAGGAGGATGTGGAGACCACCATCGTGGTCACGGAGGAGGACACCATCGGCACCGTGGCCAAGAAGCTGAAGGAGGAGGGACTCATCAACTACCGCGGCGTGTTCCGCCTCTTCGCGGCGGTGTTCAACGCGGATGAAAAGATCGGCCCCGGCGCCTACGTCCTGAACTCCGAAATGGACTACCGCGCCCTGATCAACGGCATGATCCCCCGCCAGCGTCCCGCCAACGCCGAGACGGTCCGGGTGCGCATCCCGGAGGGCGCCACGGTGAAGGAGATCATCACCCTCCTGGCGGAGAACGGCGTGAGCACGGAGGAGGCCCTGACCGAGGCCGCCAAGACCAGCAAGTTCGGCTATCAGTTCACCGACGACACGGAAACCGGCGACGTTTCCCGGCTGGAGGGCTATCTCTTCCCCGACACCTATGAATTCTATGTGGGCGAGGACCCCACCTCGGCCCTGAAGCGCCTGGTGGACAACTTCTACAGTAAGGTCAGCAGCTATCTCGACCAGATCGAGGCGTCGAAGTACAGCCTCAAGGAGGTCATCACCATCGCCTCGCTCATCGAAAAGGAGACCGACGGCAGCGACCGGGAGAAGATCGCCTCCGTCATCTATAACCGGCTGGAGAACGCCGGGGAGACCTACTATCTGCTGCAGATCGACGCGTCGCTGGTCTACGCCGCGGGCCGTCCCATCACCCAGGCGGACTACACCTCGCTGGACAGCCCCTACAACCTCTACCAGCACAAGGGCCTGCCTCCCACGCCCATCTCCAACCCCGGTCTCGCCTCCATTGAGGCGGCGGTGGAGCCGGCCAACACCGACTATTACTTCTATGTCCTCGGCAATGACGGCAAGCATATCTTCAGCAAGACGCTGGCCGAGCATAACCAGGCCATGGCCTCTGTGGGCTGATGGGACAGCGGCGGAAGCTGGAGCTGCTCTCTCCCGCGGGAGACAGGGAAAAGCTGGAGATGGCGGTGCTGTACGGCGCGGACGCGGTGTATCTCGCCGGCACCTCCTTCGGTATGCGGGCCTTCGCAGGCAACTTTACGCCGGAGGAGCTGCCTGAGGCGGTGCGCTTTGCCCATGCCCACGGCGTCAAGGTGCATGCCGCGGTGAACACCATGCCGCGAAACGGCGAAGCGGCCCGGCTGCCGGAGCATTTGGAAAGGCTGCAGGACGCGGGGGTGGACGCTCTGATCGTGGCGGACCTGGGCGTGTTCGCCCTGGCGGGGAAATACGCTCCCCGCTGCGAGCGGCACGTCAGCACCCAGCAGAGCGTTGCGAATTACGAGTGCGCGCGGGCCTGGTATGACCTGGGGGCGAAGCGGGTGGTGCTGGCCCGGGAGCTGCGCCTGGAGGAGATCCGGGAGATCCGGGAGAAAACCCCAAAAGAGCTGGAGATCGAGACCTTCGGCCACGGGGCCATGTGCGTCAGCTATTCCGGGCGCTGCCTGCTCAGCAACTACCTCACCGGACGGGACAGCAACCGGGGCGCCTGCGCCCAGCCCTGCCGCTATGCCTACGCGCTGATGGAGGAGAAGCGGCCGGGGGAGTATTTCCCCGTCTTTGAGGACGAAAAGGGCACCTATATCATGAACTCCCGGGACATGTGCATGATCGGCCATCTCGGAGAGCTGATGGACGCGGGCGTGGACTGCATCAAGATCGAGGGCCGGGCCAAATCCGCCTACTACGCCGCCATCGTCACAGGGGCCTACCGCCATGTCATCGATGACGTGGCCGCCGGCCGGGAGCCGGATCCGGTGTGGCTGGACGAGGTGAACCATGTGAGCCACCGGTTTTACTCCACCGGCTTTTACTTCGGCGAGCCGGGGCAGTATACCTCCCATTCCCGCTATCTCCGGGAGTGGCAGATCTGTGCCATCGTCCGCCAGTGCGACGAAAGCGGCCGCGCGGTGCTGACGCTGAACAACAAATTCCGCGCGGGGGACACGGTGGAAGTGGTAGGCCCGGACTTAAAGCCGTTTTCCTTTACAGCTCCTGCCATGCAAGACCAAGATGGGAATCCGCTGGAAGAGCCACGGCATCCGCAGATGCGCTTTACCATGCAGCTGCCGCGCGCTGTGCCGCCCATGAGCTTTTTGCGCCACGCGGTGGACCTGTCCGGGAGATAATAAAAAGCAAAGACCGGCCGCGGGGCGCAGTCGTCCCGCGGCCGAAAGCTGTTTGCCGCCGCGGCGGAAGGAGAGAGACAAATGCGGGATCATTTTCATGTGGAGCTTAAGGAGGACGCCGTCCGGGAGATCAGCAGCATCGGCCTGGCCCATCTGGGGGACGCGGTGTATGAGCTGCTGGTGCGCGCCTGGCTCTGCGAGCAGGGCAGGGCCACCGGCAAGGGCCTCCACCGCGCCACGGTGGAGCTGGTCTGCGCCCCGGCCCAGGCGGCCTTCGCGGAGAAGATCCTGCCGCTGCTGACGGAGGAGGAGCAGGGGGTCTTCCGCCGGGGGCGGAACGCCAACGTCCACAATATCCCGGTCCACGCCTCCCGGGGCGATTACCAGAAGGCGACCGCCCTGGAGGCCCTGTTCGGCTACCTCTATCTGCGGGGGCGGCAGGAGAGGATCAACGAGCTGTTTTCCCATATGATTGGAGAGGAGGAATGAGCTATGCCGCTTGACGCGATCTGCCTGCGGGCATTGCTGCGGGAGCTGGCGCCGGAGATCACCGGGGCCAGGGTCGAAAAGGTGCAGCAACCCGCCCGGGACCAGGTGGTCCTGCTGCTGCGGGGCGGGAGGCGGCTGTACCTCAACGCCGGCGTGAGCCTGCCCCGCATCCAGCTCACCGGGCTGCAGCGGGAGAATCCCGCCGCGCCGCCCATGTTCTGCATGCTGCTGCGCAAGCACCTGTCGGGCGGGCGCATCCGCAGCGTGACCCAGCCGCCCATGGAGCGGCTGGTGCGGCTGGAGTTTGACGTGACGGACGAGCTGGGCCAGCCGGGGACCCGCTCGCTGGTGCTGGAGGCCATGGGCCGCCGCTCCAACCTGATCTTGCTGGATCAGGACGAGATCATCATCGACTGCCTGCGGCGGGTGGATCTGGAGATGTCCCTCCAGCGGCAGGTGCTGCCGGGCATGCGGTACCGCCTGCCGCCCGCAGGCGAGCGGCTGAACCCGGCGCTGGCGGGGAAGGAAGCGCTGGGCGCGTCCCTCGCGGCAGAGAATCCCGAGCATACCCTGTCCCAGTGGATGCTGGGCGCGATCTCCGGCTTTTCGCCGCTGATCGCCCGGGAGGTGGCCTTCCGCGCTGCCGGCCGGGACGATGTGCGGATCGGAGAGCTATCCGCCGGAGAGCGGGAAAGCGCGCTGGCGCTCATCGATTCGCTGGCAAATGGTGAACAGGATAATTCCTTTACACCAACGCTTCTCCAGCGGGACGGCGAACCGGTGGATTTCACCTACCTCGGCCCTATTTTACAGTACGGCCCGGAGGTGGAGTCCGTCCGGATGGAGAGCTACTCCTGCCTGCTGGACCGGTTTTCCGAGGAGCGGGAGCGGCAGGAGCGGGTCCGCCAGAAGGGGCAGGATCTGCTGCGGGCGGCCACGGGCGCCAGGGACCGCCTGGCGCGGAAGCTGCAGAACCAGCGCCGGGAGTACGCCCAGACCCAGGACCGGGAGACCTACCGCAAGCAGGGCGAGCTGATCACAGCAAACCTCTACCGGATGGAGCGGGGCCAGCGGGAGCTGCTGGCCCAGGACTACTACCAGGAGGGCGCGCCGGAGATCGCCATTCCTCTGGATGTGAGGCTTACGCCGCAGCAGAATGCGGCGCGGTACTATAAGCTCTACAACAAGCTGAAGACCGCGGAGCAGTATCTGCGGCAGCTGCTGGAAAAGGGAGAGGAGGAGCTGGCCTACCTTGAAAGCGTGCTGCAGGAGATCTCCCAGGCGGAGTCGGAGCAGGACTTCAACGAGATCCGCGCCGAACTGACAGCGGGGGGCTATCTCCGCCGCCAGAGCGGGACAAAAAAGCAGCCCAAGCGCCCGAGCCCCTATCGGGAATTTCTCTCCAGCGGCGGCGTTCCCATCCTGGTGGGCCGCAACAACACCCAGAACGACCGTCTGACGCTGAAGGACGCCGACAAACGGGACATCTGGCTCCATGTGCAGAAGCTCCACGGCTCCCACGTTATCCTGCGCACCGCCGGAGCGGAGCCGGATGAACAGAGCCTCCGGGAGGCGGCCATGCTGGCGGCCTGGTTCTCCCAGGGGGCGGAGAGCAGCGGCGTGGCGGTGGATTACGCGGCGGTCAGGTATGTGAAAAAGCCCGCCGGGGCCATGCCGGGGCGGGTCGTGTACACCAATTACCGGACGCTGTACGTCACGCCGGAGAAGGCGCTGGCAGAGCGTCTGGCGGTCAAATGAAGTCAAGACCACGCGTGAAACGCGTGGCTTGAACAAGCCCTGAAAGGGCATAGT
>JBJDYT010000026.1:0-6343 GCA_051867635.1 Oscillospiraceae bacterium | reverse complement strand
TGCAGACCTGCATCGGCCCCAGCGAGGAGCACGTCAACATGGCGGGCATCCCCACGGAGGCTTCCATCCTGGGCATGGTGGACAAGGCGCTGCCGGGCCTGGTGCTGAACTGCTACGCCCACCGCTCCGGCGGCGGCAAATACCTGGCGGTGCTGCAGTGCCGCAAGACCGTGCACACCGACGAGGGCAAGCAGCGGCAGGCGGCCCTGTTGGCCTTCTCCGCCTTCCCGGAGCTGAAGCACGTCATCCTGGTGGACGAGGACGTGGACATCTTCGACACCGACGACGTGCTCTGGGCCATGAACACCCGCTTCCAGGGCGACGCGGACATCGTCACCATCCCCGGCGTCCGCTGCCATCCCCTGGATCCCAGCTCCAGCCCGGCATACACCGGCTCCATCCGGGACACGGGCATCTCCTGCAAGACCATTTTCGACTGCACCGTGCCCTTCGCCATGAAGAGCAGCTTCCGCCGCGCTCCCTTCCTGGAGCTGGATCCGGAGAAGTGGCTCCATGGTTAAGCGGCTGGTCGTTGGGATGAGCGGCGCCTCCGGCGCGCCGCTGACGGTGGAGCTGCTGCGCCGGCTGCGCGGCAGCCATCCGGAGGTGGAGACCCACCTGATCGTGACCCGGGGCGGCGAGCTGACCCTGGCCCAGGAGACCGAACTGTCCCTGGAGGAGCTGCGGGCGCTGGCGGACGTGGTCTACGACAACGGCGACATCGGCGCGGGCCCCGCCTCCGGCAGCTTTCAGACCATGGGGATGGTGGTGGCGCCGTGCAGCATGAAGACGGCGGCGGGCATCCACAGCGGATACTCGGACAATCTGCTGCTGCGGGCGGCGGACGTGACGCTGAAGGAGCGGCGGAGGCTGGTGCTGGTGGCGAGGGAGGCCCCCTTCTCCACCATCCACCTGCGGAACCTCTATGAGCTGAGCCAGATGGGAGCGGTGATCCTGCCGCCGGTGCTGAGCTATTACCAGAAGCCGGAGACGGTGGAGGAGCTGACGGAGCATGTCGTGGGCAAGGTGCTGGACCAGCTCGGCCTGGACGCCCCCGGCTACCGCCGCTGGGAGGGCATGGATGAGACAGTTTGAGATCACCCGGCAGCTGTTCGGCGCGGATATCACCGCCCGGGTCCTGCTGCTGGAAGAGGGGCTCCATGTGTCGGTCTCCGGCGGGGAGCTGCCCCATATCGGCGCGGTGAGCGTGGTGGACCCGGCGGGCGCGCGCTCCTGCGTCCAGTTTCCCGGCCACAGGGACGCCGCCGTCAGCGAGCGCTGGGCCGCTTCGCTGTCCCAGGCGGGCTACCGCCCCGTGGTGGTGGAGGCCGGCATCCACTACGACGGCCTGAGCCGGGAGGGGATCGAGGCGGTGCTGGCGCTGGCGGAGGAGCTGCTGGCCGCCGTGACGGCCCTGCTCGCCGGCTGAGCCGGCCCCGCTCTCTGGCGCGAGCGGCTTTCCGGCGGGGCGCTTTGCAAAAAAACGGACGCGGCCGTCCCTTGGGGCGGCCGCGCCCTTTTGCTTTGCGCGGGGATTTACACAGGGCAGGGAAGGGCCTATAATGGGAACAGGAAAAATCGCCCAATCTCATCCTTGTCAGGAGGCTTTCTATGAATACAGACACCTGTCTCACCGTGGCCGTGGCGGGCATGGGCAGCCGGGGCTGGACCTACGCCCTCTGCAGCGAAAAATACCCCGAGAAAATGCGCGTGACGGCCGCGGCGGATATCCGGCCCGGCCGCCTGGCCATGGCGAAGGAGCGCTTCGGCATCCCGGAGGACCGCCTTTTCTCCTCCGCCGAGGAGCTGCTGGCCCGGCCCCGCCTCGCCGATATCCTGGTCATCAGCACCCAGGACCGCCAGCACGTCCCCATGGCCGTGGCCGCGCTGGAAAAGGGCTATCACCTGATCCTGGAAAAGCCCATCTCCCCGGAGGCCGGCGAGTGCGCGGAGATCCTGCGCGCGGCGGAAAAGGCCGGCCGGCAGGTCATCGTCTGCCATGTGCTGCGCTACACCCCCTTTTACGGCAAGCTCAAGGAGCTGCTGGACGGCGGCGCGGTGGGGGAGGTCGTGGCGGTGCAGCACGTGGAGAACGTGGTCTACTGGCACCAGGCCCACAGCTTCGTGCGGGGCAACTGGCGCCGCTCGGACGAGACCAGCCCCATGATCCTCGCCAAGTGCTGCCACGACTTCGATCTGCTGCTCTGGCTCACGGGCAAGCACTGCCGCGCGGTCTCCAGCTACGGCGGCACCTACCTCTTCCGGCCCGAGAAGGCCCCGGCGGGGGCGGCGGAGCGCTGCCTCGGCGGCTGCCAGGCCAAGGAGGGCTGCCCCTACGACGCGGAGAAGATCTACATCACCAACGCCGCCACCGGCGTGGCCCACGGCAAGACCGGGTGGCCCTGCGACGTGCTGGCGGACCGGCCCACCGAGGAGAACATCCGCGCCGCCATCGAGACGGGGCCCTACGGCCGCTGCGTGTACGCCTGCGACAACGACGTGGTGGACCACCAGATGGTGAACCTGGAGTGCACCGACGGCGCCACGCTGAGCCTCTGCATGAGCGCCTTCACCTCCCGGGGCGGCCGGGACACCAAGATCATGGGCACCCGGGGCGAGATCGTGGCGAACCTCAGCGAAAACACCATCTGCGTCATGCCCTTCGGCGGGGAAAAGACCGTCATCGACGTGAGCGCCCTGGCGGAGGATTTCAGCGGCCACGCGGGGGGCGACACGCGCATGGTGGAGGAGTTTCTGGACCTGGTCAGCGGGCGCAGCGGCCCCACGGTGCGCACCACGTCCCTGCGGGACTCGGTGGAGAGCCACTTCGCCGCCCTTGCGGCGGAGAAGTCCCGGCTGGAGGGCGGCCGCAGCGTGCCGCTCAGCGAGATCGCGGGATAAACGGCAAAGAAAACAGCGGCAGGGTACGGCGCGCGCCGTACCCTGCCGTATTTTTTGTGCACATAGCGGCCGCGTCAGCCCTTTTGCCGGAGCTTGCGCAAAGCCGTCTCGAACTCCTCCGGCAGGGGGCAGGAGAGCGTCACCGCTTCTCCCGTCCGGGGGTGGATGAAGCGCAGCCCCACGGCGTGGAGGCACTGGCCCGTCAGGCCCGGCACCGCCTTCTTCGCGCCGTACACCGTGTCGCCCCAGATGGGGTGGCCGAGATACGCCAGATGCACCCGGATCTGGTGCGTCCGCCCGGTCTCCAGCCGGCAGCGGAGATGGGTATAGCCCGGAAAACGCTCCAGCACCTCCCAGTGGGTGACGGCCCGGCGGCTGTGCTTCTCCGTCACGGCCATGCGCTTGCGGTCGACCGGATGCCGGCCGATGGGCGCGTCCACGGTGCCGCTGTCCTCCCGGAAATTCCCCACGGCGATGCACTCGTAGGTCCTCGCCAGACTGTGGTCCTGCAGCTGCGCCGCGAGAGCCCGGTGGGCGAAGTCGTTCTTCGCCGCGATGATGAGGCCGCTGGTGTCCCGGTCGATGCGGTGGACGATGCCGGGCCGCTTTTCCCCGCCCACGCCGGAGAGCGTCCCGGCGCAGTGGAACAGCAGCGCGTTCACCAGCGTCCCGTCCGGATGGCCCGGGGCGGGGTGGACCACCATGCCGGCGGGCTTGTTCACCACGATGACGTCGCCGTCCTCATAGACCACGTCCAGGGGGATGTCCTGAGGCTCCGCCGCCGTCTCCTCCGGCGTTTCCGGCAGCAGCACGGCGTAGCTCTCGCCCGCCGCCACCTTCCGGCTTTTCAAAACCGGCTTTCCCGCGAGCAGCACCCGCTCCTCCGCGATGAGACGCTGGGCGGCGCTGCGGCTCAGCCCCTCCGTCTCCTCCGCTATGAAGGCGTCCAGGCGCTTGCCCTCGTCCTTATTTTCCGCCGTCAGCAGGACCGTCTCCATGGCCGCCCTCCTTTTTCGGCGCGTCGTACTTCTCGTACAGCCACAAATAGTATACGCAGCCCAGCACCGCCCCGATCACGATGCAGATATCCGCGAGATTGAAGGTGGGGTAGCTGGGCCAGAACGGAAAGTACAGCATATCCGTCACATAGCCGGGATAGACGCGGTCGATGAGGTTCCCGAGCCCCCCCGCGAGAACGAGGGCGCAGGCGGTCTTGCCGAGGGGGTGCCGCACGATCTTTTTCAAAAGCAACAGCAGCACCGCCGCGATGATGAGGACGGGCAGGACGATGAGCAGGACCCGCTGGCCGGAAAAGCTGGACCAGGCGGCGCCGAAGTTCTGCACATGGCGCAGCCCCAGAAGCGGCGGCAGCAGCTCCGCCGTCTCGCCCACGGCGAGACGGGCCACCGTCCAGCGCTTCAAAACCTGGTCCGCCGCCACCAGCAGGGCGGAAAGCAGGGCGTATTTCATAGGCACAAGGCTCCTTTGACAGTTTGCATATGATAGTTTTATCAGTGTACACGTTTTTCCCGGGAAAAGCAACCGCGCAAATGGGAAGCGCCGTCTGCCGGCGTGAAAAAGGCCGCCGGTCTCACCGGCGGCCGTCCTTGTAGGCGGTGCCGCAGTATAGTATAATGAACCCGACAAATCGGAAGTTATGGAGAACAAAATGAATTGGATTTACGAAGTGTCTGCAAAACTTAAAAAGAAAAATCAAGTTCTATTTTCCAAGAACTCAGAATATATGCAAGATTTAATTATGCTGTTTGAAACACAAAGCCATCGGGTCATGGCACTATGGGCATTTGATTTTGCATCTGAATCTATTGCAAAACTTGAAGAAAAATATCCGGAAGAAAAGCGCCCACGAGAAGCATTGGAAGCAGCTAAAGACTGGGCATCCGGAAAAATCAAAATGCGACTGGCACAACGAAAAATATTGGATTGTCATGCATTTGCAAAAGAAATTGAAAATAAAGAAGATATTGCAATTTGCCATTCCATAGGACAAGCATGTGCAGTAGTGCATACTGCCGGACATGCAATAGGCTATCCGATATATGACCTTACTGCAATTATATATCAATATGGGATTGAAAACTGCAAAGATGCAGTGGAGCAACGAAAACAGGAATATATCGAAAAGATAATATACTGGAATGGACATCTATGTGATTACCAAGGCACATGGGCGGATTTTATGCCCAAATAAAATTGGTAAGTGCTTATATACAAATTAGACAACTTCCAGTTTGTCGCACTGCGCAAAGCGCCCCGCCGTTTCGGCGGGGCGCTCGTCATATCGCGGTTTTCGCTTACAGCAGCGCGGGGATCTTGCTCACCACGTCCAGGCAGCGGGGGCAGAGACCCGTCTCCGGGTCGGCGCTGACGCTGTGCTTCCAGCAGCGGGGGCACTTCTCGCCCCGGGCCTCGCTGACCAGCACGCGCACGCCGGGAAGGGAGGTCTCGGCGGCTTCGGCGTAGAGAGCCGCGTCCTCGCTCACCTCCACGTCGGAGACGATGAACAGGTCAGCCCATTGGTCGGCAAAGGCCGCGCGGGTCTCCTTCAGATTGCTTTCGGCGGCGGGACCTTCGGTGACGAGGGTCACATGGGCCTCCAGGGACTTGCCGATCTTCTTTTCGTTCCGGGCGGCCTCGAGAGCGGCGTTCACGCCGTCCCGCAGCTGCCTGAGCACGTTCCAGCGGAGCATGGCGGCGTCGTCCAGCGCATAGTCGGCGAAGGGCTTGTTCATCTCGTTGAGCAGCACGTTGCGGCCGTCGTCTCCGGCGCGGTGGGGCATGGCCTGCCAGATCTCGTCGCAGGTGAAGGCCAGGATGGGGGCGAAGAGCTTGGTCATGGCGTCCAGGATCAGGAACAGGGCGCTCTGAGCGGAGCGGCGGCGGAGTCCGTTCTTCTCCTCGCAGTACAGCCGGTCCTTGAGAATGTCCAGGTAGAAGGAGGACAGCTCCACCACGCAGAAGTCGTTGATGGCGTGGGACACGGTGTGGAACTCGTATTCCAGATAGGCCTTCCGGCAGACGGAAACCAGCTCGTCCAGCTTGGTCAGGGCCCAGCGGTCCAGCTCCTCCATCTGATCGGCGGGAACCAGGTTGTTGGGGTCAAACTCGTTCAGGTTGCCCAGGCAGTACCGGGCGGTGTTGCGGAACTTCAGATAGTTCTGGCTCAGCTGCTTGAAGATCTCCTTGGAGCAGCGGACGTCCGCGTGGTAGTCGGAGGAACCGGCCCACAGACGGACGATGTCCGCGCCGAATTCCTTGATCAGGTCGGCAGGATCCACGCCATTGCCCAGGGACTTGTGCATGGCCCGGCCCTGGCCGTCCACGGTCCAGCCGTGGGTCAGCACCTGCTTGAAGGGAGCGCCCTGATCCAGCGCGCCCACGCTGGTCAGCAGGGAGGACTGGAACCAGCCGCGATACTGGT
>JBJDYT010000025.1:0-6692 GCA_051867635.1 Oscillospiraceae bacterium | reverse complement strand
TCGAGTGCAACAACGAGGAGGCCAAGCAGGAAAACTCCAACAAAAACCCGGTGGTGAACTCCACCCAGCGGGACTATATGGCGGGCGAGGTCAGCCGGGACATCACGGACCGCATCCTCCTGCCCCGGGACATCGTGGAGGCCCACGAGGCGGGCATCATCCACTTCCATGACTCGGACTATTTCGCCCAGCACATGCACAACTGCGACCTGGTGAACCTGGAGGACATGCTGCAGAACGGCACCGTCATCACCGGCACCCTCATCGAGCGGCCCCACAGCTTCTCCACCGCCTGCAACATCGCCACCCAGATCATCGCCCAGGTGGCCAGCAACCAGTACGGCGGCCAGAGCATCTCCCTGACCCACCTGGCCCCCTTCGTGGACGTGAGCCGGAAGAAGATCCGCCGCAGCGTGGAGGAGGAGATGCGCATGGCGGGGGCCGCGCCCAGCGAGGAAAAGCTCGCCGCCATCACGGAGGACCGCCTGCGGGAGGAGATCCGCCGGGGCGTGCAGACCATCCAGTACCAGGTGGTGACGCTGCTGACCACCAACGGACAGGCCCCCTTCGTGACGGTATTCATGTATCTCGGCGAGGCCCGCAGCGAGCAGGAGCGGCAGGACCTGGCCCTCATCATCGAGGAGACGCTGCAGCAGCGCTACCAGGGCGTGAAGAACGAGCAGGGCGTCTGGGTGACGCCGGCCTTCCCCAAGCTCATCTATGTGCTGGAGGAGGACAACATCCATGAGGACAGCCCCTACTGGTACCTGACGGAGCTGGCGGCGAAGTGCACCGCCCGCCGCATGGTGCCGGACTATATCAGCGAAAAGAAGATGCTGGAGCTGAAGGTGGACAAGAACGGCCAGGGCCACTGCTATCCCTGCATGGGCTGCCGCAGCTTCCTGACCCCCTATGTGGACCCCGAAACCAACGAGCCGAAGTATTACGGCCGCTTCAACCAGGGCGTGGTGACGCTGAACCTGCCGGATATCGCCCTGAGCTCCGGCGGCGACATCGAAAAGTTCTGGAAGATCTTCGACGAGCGGCTGGAGCTGTGCCACCGGGCCCTCATGTGCCGCCACAACCGCCTGAAGGGCACCCTCAGCGACGCGGCCCCCATCCTCTGGCAGTACGGCGCCTGCGCGAGGCTGAAAAAGGGCGAGCCTATCGACAAGCTCCTCTACGGTGGCTATTCCACCATCTCCCTGGGCTACGCGGGGCTTTACGAGTGTGTGAAGTACATGACCGGCAAGAGCCACACCGATCCCTCCGCCACCCCCTTCGCCCTGCAGATCATGGACTACCTCAACGCCGCCTGCCGCCGCTGGAAGGCGGAGCACAACATCGACTTCTCCCTCTACGGCACGCCGCTGGAGAGCACCACCTACAAGTTCGCCAAGTGCCTGCAGAAGCGCTTCGGCATCGTGGAGGGCGTGACGGACAAGAGCTATATCACCAACAGCTACCACGTCCATGTGACGGAGGAGATCAACGCCTTCGACAAGCTGAAGTTCGAGGCCCAGTTCCAGCACCTCTCCCCCGGCGGCGCCATCAGCTATGTGGAAGTGCCCGATATGCAGAACAACATCCCCGCCGTCCTGCAGGTGATGAAGTTCATCTACGACAACATCATCTACGCCGAGCTGAACACCAAGAGCGACTACTGCCAGGTCTGCGGCTGGGACGGTGAGATCCAGATCGCGGAGGACCACGGCAAGCTCATCTGGAAGTGCCCCAAGTGCGGCAACACCGACCAGGACAAGATGAACGTGGCGCGGCGCACCTGCGGCTATATCGGCACGCAGTTCTGGAACCAGGGCCGCACCCAGGAGATCAAGGAAAGAGTGCTGCACCTGTAAGAGTTTCGCCGGGAACGGCTTGCCGTTCCCGGCGATTTTTTGCGGCCTGCTGCAGCGCACGCGCTGAAAAGCGCGCACGTTTGCAGGCCGAACGGTGTTTTTCCCGACGTACACGCCGCCGGGAAAAACGATTTCATATGCTTGCACCGCTTTTGGTCTGCCGCGGCGGCGTTTGCAGCTTGCCGAGGAGAAGCGCCTGTGCTACAATACAATAAATAAAAAACAACGCAAGGCCCTGCTGGCCGCGCGGGCAGACACACGGACGAAAGGAGACAGCCATGAAAAGACGGATCTGCGCCTGTATGCTGTGCCTGTGCCTCTGCGCCGCGCTCTTTGGCTGCGCCGCGGAGGAGACGGTGGTGGGCAGCTGGACCGGCTCGGGCCTGGTGAGCGTCATCGACGCGAACGCGCCGGGATGGGAAGAAGTGACGGAGACATGGACCTTTTCAGAGGACGGCACCGGTACCGTGGCGCTGACGGCGGCGGACAGGGAGCATCCTGCCGTGGCGTTTTCCTGGACGCTGGAGGACGGTGTGCTGACGCTGACGGACGGCACGCGCCGGCAGGCGCTCAGCTGCACGCTGGAGGGCGGCGTCATGACGCTGGATGCCGGCGGCGGGCCGGTGGTGTACGAAAGAGCCGAATAAAGACGAAAACCGACAGCTGAGGCGGAGGACGGAAGATGTATTACGGAGAGATCAAAAACTGCGACATCGCCAACGGCGTGGGCGTGCGGGTGACGCTGTTCGTCTCCGGCTGCCGCAACCGCTGCCCCGGCTGCTTCCAGCCGGAGACCTGGGCGTTTGACTACGGCCGTCCCTTCACGGAGGAGACGGAGAAGGAGCTGCTGCGGCTGCTCTCACCGTCCTACATCGGCGGACTGACCCTGCTGGGCGGCGACCCCTTCGAGCCGGAGAACCAGCGGGCCCTGCTGCCCTTTATCCGGCGCGTGCGTGAAGCCTATCCCCACAAGACCGTCTGGGCCTTCACCGGCTATACCTGGGAGGCGCTGCACACCCCCGGCGTCCACCCTTGGACGGAGGTGACGGAGGAGCTGCTCTCCCTCATGGACGTGCTGGTGGACGGTCCCTTCATCGAGGCGCAGAAGAACATCTCCCTGCGCTTTCGCGGCTCGGAGAACCAGCGCCTCATCGACGTGCCCGCCACCCGCCGGGCCGGAAAAGTCTGCCTCTGGCAGGGCTGAGAAAAGCAAGCCCCGCTCCCGCCTGCCGCGGGGGTGGGGCTTTGTGCAAAAAAGCGATTTGAACGCGGTAAAAAAAGATTGCGTTCTTTTTAACGATAGTGTACGATACAGGTAGAAACTGTGAAAAAAGACAGGGAAAACGGCGAGATTGTGAAATACCCTCACAAGAAAGAACAGGGGGGACCGCATGGATATCAATAAGTATAAGATCTTCCTTCGGGCGGTGGATTCCGGCAGCTTTTCCAAGGTGGCGGAGGAGACGGGCTATACCCCCTCCGGCATCGTGCACATGATGAACACGCTGGAAAGCGAGATGGGCTTTCCGCTGCTGGTGCGCAGCCGCCGGGGCGTGCGCCTGACGCCGGACGGCGAGCGGGTGGTGCCCATCCTGCGGCACCTGGTGAAGTGGGAGGAGCAGCTCAACCAGGTCTCCTCCGATATCTGCGGGGCCGTCACGGGCAGCATCACTGTGGGCAGCTATTACAGCATCGCGGTGAACTGGCTGCCGGAGGTCATCAAGCGCTTCCAGCAGGACTTTCCCCATGTGAAGATCCAGCTGCTGGAGGGCGTGCACCAGAAGCTGGACGACCTGCTGGCGGAGCAGCGGGTGGATTTCTGCCTGTTCAGCTATCCCCCGGCGGGGGACTGCGAGTGGATCCCCCTGCGGAAGGACCGCATGGTGGCGGTGCTGCCCAAGGAGCACCCCATGGCCGGGGAGAAGGCCTATCCCATCGAGAACTACCGCAACGCGCCCTTCATCATGCCGGCGGAGGGTTACGACCACGATATCATGCGGGTGCTGGACCGGCACAGCATCGCCCCGCAGGTATGCTACTCCACGGGGGAGGACAACGCGGCCCTGGCCATGATCGAGAAGGACCTGGGCATCGGCCTGATGAACGAGCTGACCACCCGGGGGCGGAGCAATTCGGCGGTCATCCTGCCGCTGGACCCGCCGGAGAGCATCGAAATGGGCGTCGCGGTGCCGTCGCTGAAAAAGGCGTCCCCCGCGGCCAAGCGCTTCATCGAATACCTGGTCCGCATCCTGCGGGAGGAGCCGGCGGAGCGGCCGTAAGGACCCGGACAGAAACGAATAAAAAGAGCAGGGCGTTTCGCCCTGCTCTCTTTTTTATACCGTTGGAGGGAAAGCCCCTCACCGGGGGCCCACGGCCAGCAGCAGCCGCAGCAGGTCGTCGAAGGAGCGGCGGTAATTCTCCGCGGCGTAGCGCCGGGAGCGGCGCAGGTCCTGCGCCCGGCGGTTGATGGTGAACACGGCGCTGACGCCCAGGTCGTAGACCTTCCCGCTCTCCTCCGCCACGCTGCCCACCAGGGCCGCCACCGGCACGCCCTGCCGCTTGGCCCGTTTCGCCACCCCCGCGATCACCTTGCCCCGGAGGCTCTGGCTGTCCAGCCGCCCCTCGCCGGTGATGACCAGGTCGCAGCCCTGCAGCCGCTGGTCAAAGCGGAGCTGGTCCAGCACCGTCTCGATACCGCTGCGGAGCTCCGCCCCGAAAAAGGCCGCGCAGCCCGCGCCGAAGCCGCCCGCCGCTCCCGCGCCGGGGAGCCGGGACACGCTGCGGCCCAGGCTCCGCTCCATGGCCGCGTCCAGCGCGCGGAGCCCGTCGTCCAGCAGGCGCACCGCCGCCGCGTCCGCCCCCTTCTGGGGCGCGAAGACATAGGCCGCGCCCTGGGGCCCGAACAGGGGGTTGTCGATGTCGCACATGACCGTCAGGGGGATATCCCCCAGCAGCGCCCGGGCGGGAGCCGCGTCGATGCTGCGGATGCGGTGGAGGGTGCCGCCGGTGGGGACGAACGGCTCCCCCTGTTCGTCCAGAAAGCGGACGCCCAGAGCCGCCGCCGCGCCGCAGCCGCCGTCATTGGTGGCGCTGCCGCCGAGGCCCAGGATAATGCGCCGCGCGCCGTGCTCCGCCGCATGGCGGAGCTGCTCGCCCACGCCGTAGGTGGTGGTCCGGCAGGGGTCCTGCCGCCCCTCCACCAGGGGCAGCCCCGCGCAGGAGGCGCACTCCACCACCGCGGTCCCGTCCGGCAGCAGGGCGTAGACAGCGCCGCGGCGCTCCCCGGGGAAGGGGCCGGTGACGGAGAGAGACACCGCCTTGCCGCCGCAGCCGTCGAGAAAGCAGTCCACCGTGCCCTCGCCGCCGTCGGCCACGGGCAGGGCGGTGAAATCGCAGCCGGGGATGCGCTCCGCCGCCACCTCCCGGGTGATGCGGCAGATCTCCAGGCTGGAGAGGGTCCCTTTGAAGGAGTCCGAAAGGACGATACACTTGCGAAGCTCCATGGCGCTCACCGGTTGACCACGTTGATGGGCGCGCCGGCCAGGAAGGCCCGCAGGTTTTCCTCCGCCGCGTCCATGATGCGCTGGCGGCTCTCTTTGGACGCCCAGCTGATGTGGGGGGTGATGAGGCAGTTTTTCGCCGTGAGCAGGGGATTGTCGCTGCGGATGGGCTCGGTGGAGACCACGTCCAGGCCCGCCGCGGCCACCTTGCCGCTGTTCAGCGCGTCCGCCAGGTCCTGCTCCACTACGAGGCCGCCCCGGCTGTTGTTCAGCAGGATGACCCCGTCCTTCATCTTGGCGATGGTGTCCCTGTTGATGAGGCCCGCCGTTTCCGCCGACAGGGGGCAGTGCAGGGTGATGACGTCGGAGGAGGCCAGGAGGGTGTCCAGGTCCACGTATTTCGCCAGGGCCTTCCCCTCCTCGCTCTCATGGCGGCTGTAAGCCAGGATGTTCATGCCCATGGCCCCGGCGATGCGGGCCGTGACCTGGCCGATGCGGCCGAAGCCGATGACGCCCATGGTCTTGCCCGCCAGCTCCGTAAGGGGATAGTCCCAGTAGCACCAGTCCACGCTCTTTTCCCAGCGGCCCGCGCGGACGGAGTCGCTGTGGTGGCCGATGTGGAGGCAGATCTCCAGCAGCAGGCCGATGGCGAACTGTCCCACCACGTTGGTGCCGTAGGCGGGGATGTTGGTGACGGGGATGCCCCTTTCCCGGGCGCAGGCGCAGTCCACCACGTTGTAGCCCGTGGCCAGGACGCCGATATATTGCAGCCGGGGACAGGCCTCGATGACCCGCCGGGTCAGGGGGGTCTTGTTGGTCAGGACCAGCTCCGCCTCGCCGATGCGGGCGATGGTCTCGCTCTCGTCCGTCAGGGAGCTGCGGTCGTACACCGTCAGCTCGCCCAGCTTCGCCAGGCCCTCCCAGCTGAGGTCCCCCGGGTTTTCCACATAACCGTCCAGCACGATGATCTTCATGGCATAGCCTCCCGTATGCTTGTCGTCAGCCGCGGCCCGCCGGGCCGCGGCTGCGAAAAACGCTGTAGAAATTGTACCGGGCGGGCGGGACTTTGTCAATCGGGACGGGGGGAAAAGCCGCCGCCCCGGCGGCGGAGAAGCCCGGCGCGGGCGGGGGAGTGAAATCGAAAAATAAGATAATAAAAGCGCAAAAAGAATGAACGCGCAAGTTGACGGAGGCGCGTGGGAGGAATATAATTTTTTTACTGCGTACTATGAAGAGAAATTGATAGAATCCATTATTTTTTGAGGAAGAAGGAGTAGTATGTCGAACATTCAGTTACTGCTGAAACAGCACGTCGGCGCGCCCTGCGCTCCGG
>JBJDYT010000024.1:0-29302 GCA_051867635.1 Oscillospiraceae bacterium | reverse complement strand
CTATGCCCTTTCAGGGCTTGTTCAAGCCACGCGTTTCACGCGTGGTCTTGACTTTCCGCGGGGGAGAAAAAACGAAAAAGGTGGTTGCCAGACGCGGCGCACGTTGTTATAATGTTCTCATAATGGCAGGGTTTGGGCAGAGGCCCGACCGTTTTTATCATTTATATCAGATATCAGGGAAAGGAAACAGGAATCATGAATGTTTTAGTCATCAACGCGGGCAGCTCCTCTCTGAAGTACCAGCTGCTGAACCCCGACACCGGCGACCTGCTGGCCAAGGGCCTCTGCGAGCGCATCGGCATCGACGGCAAGTTCACCTACAAGCCCACCGGCAAGACCGCCGTGAAGGAAGCGGACGTGGCCATGCCCACCCATTCCGAGGCGATCCAGACCGTGCTGAACGCCCTGGTGGACCCTGAAAACGGCGTCATCGGCTCCATGAGCGAGATCGACGCGGTGGGCCACCGCGTGGTGCACGGCGGCGAGGCCTTCAACAAGTCCGTCCGCATCGACGGCGAGGTCATGAAGGCGCTGGAGGAGTGCATCCCCCTGGCCCCGCTCCACAATCCCGCCAACATCACCGGCATCAACGCCTGCACCGCCGTCATGGGCAAGGACGTGCCCCAGGTTGCCGTGTTTGACACCGCCTTCCATCAGACCATGCCCGCCAAGGCCTACATGTATGCCCTGCCCTATGAGTACTACGAGAACGACAAGGTCCGCCGCTACGGCTTCCACGGCACCAGCCACAAGTATGTCTCCGGCCGCGCCGCCGCCATGCTGGGCAAGAAGCCCGAGGAGCTGAAGCTCATCTCCTGCCACCTGGGCAACGGCTCCTCCGTCACCGCCGTGGACGGCGGCAAGTCCGTGGACACCTCCATGGGCTTCACCCCGCTGGCGGGCCTTCCCATGGGCACCCGCAGCGGCGACCTGGACGCCGGCATCATGGAGTTTTTGATGAACAAGTACGGCATGGACATCAAGGAGATGCTGACCGTGCTGAACAAGAAGTCCGGCGTGCTGGGCGTCTCCGGCGTGTCCTCCGACTTCCGTGACCTGGAGGCCGCCGGCAAGGAGGGCAACCACCGGGCGGAGCTGGCCGTGCAGATGTTCAACTACGGCGTGAAGAAGCTCATCGGCGCGTATGCCGCGGCCATGGGCGGCGTGGACGCCATCATCTTCACCGCCGGCGTGGGCGAGAATTCCGCCAGCCAGCGCCTGGCCATCGCCTCCGGCCTGGAGTTCATGGGCGTGAAGATGGATGCGGAGAAGAACGCCGTCCGCGGTGAGGAGGCCGTCATCTCCGCCGACGATTCCAAGGTGAAGGTCCTGCTCATCCCCACCAACGAAGAGCTGATGATCGCCAAGGAGACCGCGGAGCTCTGCCGCTGAGCTTCCCGGCGCGGGAGTCCCCAAACAGGATAAGACCGGCAGGGTGTGGCGCGAACCATACCCTGCCGGTTTTTGTCCGATATTGGAAAGGCGGGCGCGAAGCATAGGGGCCCTACAGGCGCCACCACACCGTCTCGCCACGCGCGTATTCCGCAAAGCCGCACCGCTGCAGTACCCGCTGTGACGCGGCGTTGTCCCATTCGGTCTCCGCGATGACGCGCCTGACGCCCTCCTGCCGCAGGGCCCAGCCGCAGAAGGCCCGGACCGTCTCCGTCATATAGCCGTTGTGCTCAAAAGCAGGCCCCAGGCCGTATCCGATCTCCACCTCTCCGGCGCTGCTCGGGACGTCCTTGAAATCAATGGAGCCGACGACACAGCGGTCCGCTTTCCGGAGGATCAGCCAGAAGCTGTGCCAGAGGTAGTGGGCGGGATCGGCCTTCGCCTTCTCCGCCTGCCCGCGCACGATCTCCAGGAACTCCCCCTCCATGGGCTCGGCCCGGTAGGAGCAGCACAGCTCCCTTTCCAGCTCTGCCATGTCGCTTGTCCACAGCTCCAGCTGCTCCGGGGTGAGCGGCAGGAGCAGCAGCCGCTCGGTCTCGATATGCATGGAATTCGCTCCTTTCAAAAAAAGCCGCCGCGGATGCACGGCATCCGCGGCGGCGCAGGGTCTTACTTGGTGCCGAAGATGCGGTCGCCCGCGTCTCCCAGGCCCGGGACGATATAGCCGCGCTCGTTGAGGTGGCTGTCCACCGCGCCGGCGTAGATGTCCACATCCGGATGGTTCTTCTGGATACGCTCGATACCCTCCGGCACGGCCACCAGCACCATGAGCTTGATGCCGGTGCAGCCACGGCGCTTCAGCTCCGCGATGGCGGCGTCGGCGGAGCCGCCGGTGGCCAGCATGGGGTCCACCACCATAACGTCGCGCTCGGCGATGTCCTTGGGCAGCTTGCAGAAGTAGGTGTGGGGCTCCAGGGTCTCCTCGTCGCGGTACATGCCGATGTGGCCCACGCGGGCGGAGGGGATCATGCGCAGCACGCCGTCCACCAGGCCCAGGCCCGCCCGCAGGATGGGCACCACGGCCAGCTTCTTGCCGGCGAGGGTGGGGACCACGGCCTCGCTGATGGGGGTCTCCACTGTCTTGGTGGTCAGGGGGAGGTCCCGGGTGGCCTCGTAGGTGATGAGCATACCGATCTCGCTGACGAGCTCGCGGAAGTCCTTGACGCTGGTGCTCTTGTCCCGCAGGATGGTCAGCTTGTGGGCGACCAGGGGATGGTCCATGACATGCACTTTCTCGGAAAACATAAGCGGCTTCTCCTTTGTTTTTTTATCTGAAAATCAGTTTTGTGATGCCGGCTTTTCTCTGGCGAGCCGTTCCCGCTCCGCCTGGGACAGGCGGAGGTAGACCGGAGCCAGCTCCTGGGCGGAGACGCTTTCGCCTGCGGCGAGCTTCCGCTCCGCCGCCAGGGCCACGCCCACGGCGTTTTGCCGCAGCAGCTGCGGAGGGGCGAGACGGCAGATGACGCCGCCCTCTGCGAGGGCGCGGTGGCACAGCTCCGCCCCGTCGCCCAGGACCACCTTCGCGCCGATCCCGCGCAGCTCGTCTCCCTGCAGCTCCCGCAGCAGTTCCGCAAGGCCAATGGCCCGGTCGGGGGACAGGCGCCGCAGCGTCCCGTTTTTCGCGAAAAACAAGGCGTTATAGATCTGCTCGCGCCGGGCGTCCATGGCGCAGATGACGAGCGTGTCCTCCAGGTGGCGGAGGTTCTCCGCCATGCCCTCCAGGGTGGAGACGGCGCAGCAGGGCTTTTCCGCCGCCCAGGCGAGGCCCTTCACCGCCGCCACGCCGATGCGCAGGCCCGTGAAGGAGCCGGGCCCCGCCGCCACGGCCAGGGCGTCCATCTCCGCGAGAGCGAGGCCGCTGTTGCGGAGCATGTCCTCCGCCATGGGCATCAGGGTGCGGCTGTGGGTGAGGCCGGAGCACTGGTAGGCCGAGGCCAGCACCGCGCCGTCCCGGGTCACCGCCACGGAGGCGCTTTTGGCCGAAGTCTCAAACGCCAGGATCTTCATCGTTCTCCGCCGCCTTCCATGTCGATGATGCGGCTGCTGTCGTCTTCGCCGCGGGAGAAGCGGATGAAACGGGTCTCCGCCGGCAGCGCCTCCGTCACCCGTTCGCTCCACTCCACGGCCACCACGCCGCCGCGGGAGAGGTAGTCCTCCCAGCCGATGTCGAACAGCTCCTCCGGTCCGCCCAGGCGGTAGAGGTCGAAGTGGAACAGGGGGAGCCGTCCCTCGTATTCGTTGACGATGGTGAAGGTGGGACTGGTGACGCGGCCGGTATAGCCGAGACCCCGGGCCAGGCCCCTGGTAAAGGCGGTCTTGCCCATGCCCAGCTCCCCCTCATAGGCCAGGACCTCTCCGCCGGAGAGGGTCCTGCCGAGACGCTCGCCCAGCGCCTCCGTCTCCTCCGCGCTGTGGGTCAGATAGCGCATGGCGCCGCCTCCTTTCGCTGTTTTTTCTAAATCCACAGTATAGCACAGTTGCCCGCCGGGGAAAAGAGAAAATGTGTGTGTTTACAGTTTTTTTCTTCTGTGGTACACTAACTTTATATCGCTGTACCGTTTCGTCACAGGCGCCTGCGCCCCCGTGGGAGGGGCGGCGGGGCGCGGGAAAGGAGGGACGCTGTGCTTAAAAAGCTGCGCGGCATTTTGAGTGAATTCATCGCCCAGGCGGACCTGGTGCTGCTGGGCCTCTGCGTAGGCGCCTCCTGCTTCGGCCTGCTGCTCATCACCAGCGCCACCCGCTACACCGGGAGCTACCGGAACGTCATCGTGCAGGGCGTGGCGCTGTGCCTGGGCGTCGTCTGCTACATTCTCTTCTCCCTTCTGGACGTGGAGGTCATCTCCAGGTACTGGAAGTGGCTGCTGCTGGGGAGCGTGGCGCTGATCTTGCTGCTGCTGACGCCGCTGGGCGTGGAGCGCTACGGCAACCGCGCCTGGCTGTACGCCTCCTGGTTCCCGGTGCAGGTGCAGCCGGCGGAGGTGGTGAAGCTCCCCTTCGCCATATTGCTGGCCAAGCAGCTGGCGCTGCTGCGGGAGCAGGGCGATCTGAGATCCGTCCGCTCGGCGGCCTTCGTGGGGGGCCATGTGCTGTTCATGGTGGGGCTGATCTTCGTGGTCTCCGGGGACGCGGGCAGCTGCCTTGTATATGTGTTCATCTTCGCCTGCATGGCCTTCGCGGCGGGTTTCGCCCTGCGGTGGTTCGCCGCCGTGGGGGCGGTGATGGCGGGGGCCTTTTCCTTCCTCTGGTACACGGACAAGCTGCCGGGGTATATGAAGGAGCGCTTTATGGTGGTGCTGGACCACAGCTACGACCCCGGCGGCGTGGGCTGGAACCAGACCCGCAGCCTGCTGGCCATCGGCTCCGGCCGGATCTTCGGCCAGGGCCTTTTCCACGGTACCCAGACCCAGAGCGCGGCCAGAGCGTCCCTGCCCAACCGGGAAAACGACTTTATCTTCTCCGTGGCTGGGGAGGAGCTGGGCATGGTGGGCTGCCTGCTGGTGCTGGCGCTGCTGACGCTCATCATCCTGCGCTGCCTGCATGTGGCCCGGGGGGCCAGGAGCCCCATGGAGCAGTATGTCTGCGTGGGCATCGCGGGGATGCTGATCTTCCAGACGGTGGAGAACGTGGGCATGTGCCTGTTTATCATGCCCGTCATCGGCCTGACCCTGCCGTTTTTCAGCTACGGCGGCAGCTCCATTTTGACGCTGTTCTGTGCCATGGGCGTGGTTTCGGGGGTCAAAAAGCGATCCCGGCCCGACTGGCTCAGGTAGCAGACGACGCACGGCGCGCCGCGTAAAAGCGGCGCGCTGTTTTTTTGCGCCGCCGCGCATATCATGGGGGGAGGGAGCGCGGGCAGCGGGGAAAGGAGGTGACAGAAAGTGCTGTCCTGCCGCCGGTACCTTTCGGAACCTGCCTTTTTGGCGGCGCTCGCTTGTAATCCCCCACGGATTATGGTATCATAATACACTGTTAAAATAGGTGTAGTGTCTGGATTTCGTGTTATTTATGAGGAAGAGTCATTTATGCGCATCGTTGTTTTGGCCGGCGGGCTGAGCCCGGAGAGAAACGTCTCCCTCAGCTCAGGCACCAAGATCTGCAGGACCCTGCGGGAGAGAGGACACCAGGCCGTTTTGGTGGATATGTTTTTCGGTCTGGAGGCATACACGGGAGATTGGAAGGACATTTTTGAAGCGGAGGACGGTTTTTGCGGGGAGTACCACCTGGGCGAGGCGGTGCCGGACCTGAAGGCGGTGCGCGCCGCCCGGCGGGACCGGAGCCCCAGCCTTTTCGGCCCCGGCGTGCTGGAGGCCTGCCGGCAGGCGGAGATAGTGTTTCTGGCCCTCCACGGAGAGGGCGGGGAGGACGGCCGGGTGCAGGCCGCCTTCGACCTGCTGGGCATCCCCTATACAGGCAGCGGCTGTCTCGGCAGCGCCCTGGCCATGAACAAGGATATGACCAAGCGCCTGGTGGCCCACAAGGTCCGCACCCCCGCGTGGCGCACGGCGGACCTCCGCAGCGAGGCGGAGCTGGCGGAGGCGGAGCGCTTCCCCCTGCCCTGCGTGGTGAAGCCGGTGGACGGCGGCAGCTCCATCGGTGTGGTCATCGCCCACACCCGGGAGGAGCTGAGCGAGGCGCTGCACGCCGCCCGGGGCAAGACCGTGGTGGTGGAAGAGTACATCCGCGGACGGGATCTGCAGGTGGGCGTCCTGGAGGGAAAGGCCCTGCCCGCCATCGAGATCATCCCCAAGAGCGGCTTTTACGACTATGTGAACAAGTACCAGAGCGGCGCGGCCACGGAGCTCTGCCCCGCCCCCATTCCGGAGGCGTGGGAGAGGGAGCTGCGCGCCAGCACGGAGACGGTGTTCCGCGCCCTGGGCCTGGAGGTGTACGCCCGGGCGGACTATGTGGTGACGGAGGAGGGGGAGGTCTACTTCCTCGAGATCAACACCCTGCCGGGCATGACCCCCACGAGCCTGCTGCCCCAGGAGGCGGCGGCGGTGGGCATCAGCTACGGCGAGCTATGCGAGCGTATCATACTGGGCTCGCTGAAGAGAACGGGAAAGGAGTAAATTGCTATGATGGCTATGACCGTGAGGGAGATCCTGCGGGCCGTGAACGGCACACTGCTGCAGGGGGAGGAGGACGCCCTTGTGACGGGCGTTTTCACCGACAGCCGAAAGCCGGCGGCGGGCGGGCTGTTCCTCCCCTGGAAGGGAGAGCGCTTTGACGGCCACGATTTTATCGGCGCGGCCCTGTCCGGGGGCGGCGCAGGCTGCCTGACGGCCATCACGCCGGAGAGCATGCTGCCCGGGAAGTTCTACATTCTTGTCGAAAGCACCAAGGAGGCGCTGAAGGCCCTGGCCTCCGCCTGGCGCAGCCGGTTTGACATCCCCTTCGTGCAGATCACCGGCTCCACCGGCAAGACCACCTGCAAGGAGATGGTCGCCTCCGTCCTTTCCGAGCGCTATAAGACGCTCAGGACGGTGGGCAACTTCAACGGCGATCTCGGCACGCCGCTGCTGCTGCTGGACCTTGACGAGAGCCATGAGGCCGCCGTGGTGGAGACCGGCATGGACGGCTTCGGCCAGATCCGCTGGCTCGGCGAGATGATCCGCCCCCGCTTTGCCGCCATCATCAACGTGGGCGAGGCCCATATGGAATTTCTCGGCAGCCGGGAGGGGGTCCTGCGGGCCAAGTGCGAGATCTTTGAGAATCTCGAGCCGGACGGCCTCGCGGTCCTCAACGGCGACGACGAGCTGCTGAATACCGTGACGCTGCCGCAGAGGACCCGCCGCTGCGGCCTGGGCGGGAACTGCGACGTCCGCGTGCACGGGGTGGAGGACCTGGGCCTCGGCGGCGTCCGCTGCACCGTTTCGACGGGGAAGGGCGACTACAGGCTCTCCATCCCCAGCCCCGGCGCCCATATGGTCTATCCCGCCGCCATGGCCGCCGTCATCGGCGAGGCCCTGGGCCTGACGGAGGAGGAGATCTGCCGCGGCGTCGCGAATTTCAAAAATACGGGGCCCCGCCTGCTGGTGGAGCGCCTTGCCGGCGGCCGCGTGATGCTGAACGACAGCTACAACGCCAACCCGCAGTCCATGGGCGCGGCGCTGCGGGCGCTGGCGGCGGTGGAGGCGGAAAAGCGCATCGCCTTCCTCGGGGATATGAAGGAGCTCGGCGCCGCCACGGAGCGGGCCCATGTGGACATGGGCCGCCTTGCCGGCGAGCTCGGCATCGACGTGCTTTTCTGCACGGGCCCCTTCTGCCGGGAGTATATGGTGCAGGCGGCGAAGGACGCCGGCTGCCGGGACGTCCGCTGGTACGAGAAGAAGGACGACGCCTATGAGGACCTGGCCCGGGTGTACGCCCCCGGCGCCGCCATTCTCCTGAAGGGCTCTCATTTTGCGAACCGGCTGGACCTGGCGGCGGACTGGCTCAGGGAGTACCCCTTCGAATAAGCCGCCTCCCGCCGCGCCGCGGCCATCACACAGGAAAGAGAAAATAGCCTCATGATCGATATCAGCGTCAGGGACCTTGTGAAGTCCTTCGACTTGGAAAAAAACGTACTGGACGGCGTCACCTTCCAGGTGGACGCCGGGGAGCGGGTGGGATTGCTCGGCAAAAACGGGGCGGGCAAGACCACGCTCTTCAAGATCCTCACCGGGGAGCTGGAGCCAAGCTCCGGCGAGGTGGTGCTGGGCAGCGGCCGCCGCATCGGCCTGATCTCCCAGATCCCCGTCTATCCCGCGGGCTATACGGTGGAGGACGTGCTGCGCAGCGCCTTCGACCGCCTGCGCCGCATGGAGGCGGAGATGGCGGAGCTGGCGGGCCGCATGGACGGCGACGCCGCGGCCCTCCGGCGCTACGGCGAGCTGCAGAGCCGCTACGAGGGCCTGGGCGGCTACGACATGGACACCCAGGTGAACAAGGTGGCCAACGGCCTCTCCATCCCGGAGGGGCAGCGCCGGCAGCTGTTTGACTCCCTCTCCGGCGGCGAGCGGACCCAGGTGAACCTGGGCCGCCTGATTCTGGAGGATACGGACATCCTCCTGCTGGACGAGCCTACGAACCATCTGGACCTCCACGCCACGGAGTGGCTGGAGGAGTACCTTTCGAAGTTCCGCGGCACCGTGGTGACCATTTCCCACGACCGCTATTTCCTCGACCGCACCGTTACGAGGGTCATCGAGCTCGCGGACGGCAAGGCGGAGTTTTACAGCGGGAATTACAGCTTTTACGCCGTGGAGAAGGAGCGGCGGTATCTCGAGCGCCTGCGCCGCTATGAAAAGGAGCAGGCGAAGATCCAGCAGCTGGAGAAGTCGGCGGAGCAGCTCCGCGTCTGGGCCTTCATGGGCATGGACAAGACCTACCGTCGGGCCGTCTCCATGGAAAAACGCATTGAGCGGATGCGCACCACGGAAAAGCCCACGAAGGAGAAAAAGCTCCACCAGCAGTTCACCTCCCGGGAGTTCAACGGCGACGAGGCCCTGGTGCTGCGGGGCGTGGGCAAGAGCTTTGGCGAGCGGCAGCTCTTCTCGGACGTGGAGCTGAAGGTCACCGGCGGGGAGCGCATCGCCCTCATCGGCGACAACGGCACGGGCAAATCCACCCTCATCCGCATGATCGTGGGGGAAGAGCTGCCGGACGAGGGCCGCATCCGGCTGGGACCGTCCATCCGGACGGCGTACCTGCCCCAGATCATCGAGTTTGCCCACCCGGAGCGGAGCCTGGTGGACACCATGCTCTACGAAAAGAAGGACATGAGTCCCCAGAGCGCCCGGAACCGTCTCGCCGCCTACGATTTCTGCGGAGAGGACGTATTCAAGAGCGTGGAGGTGCTCTCCGGCGGCGAAAAGAGCCGCCTGCGGCTGTGTATGCTCATGGACGAGGAAGTGAACTTCCTCATTCTGGACGAGCCTACGAACCATCTGGACATCGCCTCCCGGGAGTGGATCGAGGAGGCGGTGGAGGCCTATGACGGGACGCTGCTCTTCGTCTCCCACGACCGCTATTTCATCAACCGCTTCGCCACCCGCGTCTGGGAGCTGAGCGGCGGCGAGATAAGGGACTATCCCATGAACTTCGCGGCCTACCGGCAGTTGAAGGCCCAGGAGGAAGCCCGCCGCACGGCCGAGGCCGCGGCGGAGAAGGCCGCCGTCAAGCGGCCGGAGAAGAAGCCGGGCGTGAAAAAGAATCCCTCCGCCCGCCGGCTGCTCACCCTCTGCGAGAGGGATATCGCGAAGCTGGAGGAGCGCATGGCGGCCCTAGACGCCGCCATGGAGGAGCATGCCTGCGACGCGGAGAAGCTGGCGGCGCTGTATGAGGAAAAGCAGGGCGCGGAGGAGGAGCTGCTGGCGCTGATGGAGCGTTGGGAGGCTCTGGCGGAGGAAGCCGGCGAGTGAAGCGGCTTTTCGGTATCACAGGAGAAGACCCCATGGAACACAAAAGATCAAGTGGCAAGTTATCACGCTTAACAGCGATTGCGGCAGTGCTTTTTGGGCTGCTGGGCGCGGCGCCGTACTTTATCCCCATGACGGGAATGCGCTTCAGCGGAGCGCTGCTGATGCTGCTGGGGGCGTTTTTGCTGCTGCTTCTGGCGCTGCGCAGGCTCTCCCGCACGCGGCGCTGGGCGCGGTGGCTGGGGCGCGGGCTGCTCGCCTGCTTCGCTCTGGGACTGCTGCTTTTTGCGGCGCTGGAGGCCTGGGTGCTGTCCATGGATGAGACGGACTGGGACAGCGAGGCTTCCGCTCTGATCGTCCTGGGGGCGGGCGTGAACGGCCGCACGCCGTCGCTGAGCCTGCAAAAGCGGCTGGAGGCGGCGCTGGAGTACGCGGCGGACAAGCCCGATATCCCCATCGTGGTCACCGGCGGACAGGGCGCGGGGGAGGAGATCAGCGAGGCCCGCTGCATGGCGGACTGGCTCACGGCCCACGGCGTGGCGGCGGAGCGCATCCTGCTGGAGGAGCAGGCCTCCGACACAGAGGAGAACATCGCCTTTTCCCTGGCGCTGCTGAAAGCGCACGGGGTGGACGTGACGGACAACATCGCCGTGGTCAGCAGCGACTACCACCTCTGCCGGGCGGCGCTGCTCTGGGGCGCGCCCAATATGGTGCCGGTGGCGGCCCATATGCCGGCGCGGTTCTGGCCCCTGACGGTGAATTATTATGTACGGGAAGCCTTCGGCGTGGGCTACACCCTGCTGAAGGGATGGACAGGAGGACTGAGATGAGCGATATTTTGTGCCTGTATTACTCCCGCACGGGCAAGACCCGGGCGATGATGCAGGAGGTGGCGGAGGCTCTGGGGGCCGAGCTGGTGGAGATCAGCGACGGCATCGACCGCAGCGGCGCGCTGGGCTATTTCATGTGCGGCATCGACGCCATGCGCCGGGGCACCCACCGGACAAAGCCCTTTTACACCGAGCGGGACCTGGAGGATTACCGGCTGGTGATCCTGGGCTCTCCCATCTGGGCGGGGCGGTGCAGCAGCGTCATGCGGGGCTTTCTCAAGCGCCACGGGCTGGAGCTGCACAATGTCGTCTACGTGCTGAATCGCAGCAGCGAGCATAAGGACGAGGATATCTACGGCCAGATGGACCGCTACACGGCGGAAAAGCATCTGGCCGCCGCGTCGCTGCGCTACGGCGCGGTGGGCTACGACTTCTGGCGGGACCAGTTTCTGACGGAGATGCGCAACCTCCTTGCCGCGCTGCCCCAGCCGCCGAAGCGGGACAAGACGGTGACGGATTTCGTCCCGGAGGAGGAGCGCCCCCGCCGCCGTCGCCGCCGCAGGGAAGGGGAGCACCATGCTGGATAAGCTGCGGAAGCTCGGGGAGCTTTACGAGGAAAAGCAGCGGCAACTCTCGGACCCGGCGGTCTACGGGGACATGGCGCTGCTGAAGAAACTGAACCGGGAAGTAAAGGAGCTGGAGCCGGTGGTGGACTGCTACCGGGAGTATTGCCGCTGCGAGAGCGAAGCGGCGGAGGCGGAGGAGCTGCTGAACGACCCGGAGCTGAAGGAGATGGCCCAGGAGGAGCTGCGGCAGGGCAAGGCGCGGCTGGAGGAGCTGCGCCGGCAATTGACGCTGCTGCTCCTGCCGAAGGACCCCAACGACGAAAAAAACGTCATCATGGAGATCCGGGGCGGCGTCGGCGGCGAGGAGGGCTGCCTCTTCGCGGCGGACCTGTTCCGGATGTACAGCCTTTACGCGGAAAGCCGCCGCTGGAAACTGGAGGTGGTGGGCCGCAGCGAGTCGGAGATGGGCGGCTGCAAAGAGGTGAGCTTCGTCATCGAGGGGGAGGGGGCTTACTCCCGCCTGAAATTCGAAGCGGGGACCCACCGGGTGCAGCGGGTGCCGGAGACGGAGTCCTCCGGCCGCATCCACACCTCCGCCGCCACGGTGGCGGTGCTGCCGGAGGCGGAGGAGGTGGAGTTCGCCATCGATCCCGCGGACCTGCAGATCGACACCTTCCGCAGCAGCGGCGCGGGCGGCCAGCACGTGAACAAGACCGAGTCCGCCATCCGCATCACGCACCTTCCCACGGGCGTGGTGGTGGAGTGTCAGGACGAGCGCAGCCAGTATAAGAACAAGGACCGGGCCATGAAGATCCTGCGAAGCAAGCTCTATGAGGCGGAGCAGGAGAAGCAGCGCGCCGCCATCGCGGCGGAGCGCAAGAGCCAGGTGGGCAGCGGCGACCGCAGCGAGCGCATCCGCACCTACAATTTCCCCCAGAACCGGGTGACAGACCACCGCCTTAATGGCGAGGAGAAGAACTTCCCTCTCGCGGCGGTGATGAACGGCGCGCTGGACGGCCTGATCGACGCGCTGGTGACGGCGGACCAGGCGGAAAAGCTCCGGCTGGAGAGCGAAGAGTAAGGAAGAAAGAAGCGACAGCGTTGGAAACGAAAGTTTTGACGATACAAACAGCGGAGGAGCGGGAGCGCTCCGTGGCGGAGGCGGCGGAGATCCTCCGCCGGGGCGGACTGCTGGCCATTCCCACGGAGACGGTGTACGGCCTTGGGGCCAACGGCCTGGACGAGGCGGCGGTGCGCCGCATTTTCGAGGCCAAGGGCCGTCCCCAGGACAATCCCCTGATCCTCCACATACCGGACGCGTCGTGGCTCACGCGGTACTGTGAAAACGTGCCGGAGGCGGCCTACCGTCTGGCGGAAGCCTTCTGGCCCGGGCCGCTGACCATAATCCTGCCGCGAAAGGCCTGCGTGCCGGACGTGGTGACGGCGGGACTCGGCACCGTGGGTATGCGCTGTCCCGACCATCTGGCCACCCTCGAGGTGCTGCGCGCGGCGGACGTGCCGGTGGCGGCCCCCAGCGCCAACCGCTCCGGCCGGCCCAGCTGTACTACGGCGGCCCATGTGCTGGAGGACATGGACGGGCGGATCGACGCGGTGCTGGACGGCGGCCCCTGCGGCGTGGGGGTGGAGTCCACCATCATCGACCTGACGGTGACGCCGCCGCGGCTGCTGCGCCCCGGCGGCCTGCCGCTGGAGCAGCTGCGTTCCGTGCTGGGGGAGGTCGAGGTGGACAAGGCCGTGGTCTCCCGGCTCTCCGAGGGGGAGCGGCCCCGGGCCCCCGGTATGAAGTACCGCCATTACGCGCCCAAGGCCCCGGTGACGGTGGTGACGGGGGACGCGGAGAAAAGCGCCCGGTACATCGCCCGCCGCGTATCCGCGGGAACAGGGGTGCTCTGCTTTGACGAGTACGCGGCCCATTTTCCCGGGGCGGAGGTGCGGACGCTTGGCCCCGCGGCGGACAAGGCGGCCCAGGCCCACCGGGTGTTCGACGCCCTGCGCGCCTTTGACGGGACGGAGGTTAAAGAGATCTACGCCCAGTGTCCCGACAGCGCGGGGCTGGGCCTGGCGGTGGAGAACCGGCTGAAAAAAGCGGCGGGCTTCCGCACGGTGGAGCTGCCGCCGCCGGGGAAAACCGTCCTGGGCTTTACCGGCCCCACCGGCGCGGGCAAGACCAGCGCCCTGCGGGCGCTGCGCCGCCTGGGCGCGCATATCATAGACTGTGACCGCCTGTACGCGGAAATGCTGGAAAGTGATGCCGCTTTACAGAGTGAGCTGCGCAGGACTTTCGGCGACGCCATCTGGCGGGAGGGCGGGCTGGACCGCCCGGCCCTGGCGAAGCGCGTGTTCGGGGACGGGGAGGAGATGAAAAAGCTCAACGCCATCGTCTTTGCGGCGGTGCCGCGGGAGGTGCTGCGGCGCATCCGGGCGGCGGAGGAAAGCGTCGTCGGCGTGGACGCCATCAATCTGCTGGACTGCGTGCTGCGGGACTTCTGCGACATCACCGTGGCGGTGACCGCGCCGGAGGAGGCGCGCTTGCGGCGCATCATGGCCCGGGACGGTATCAGCGAGGAGGCGGCGCGGCTGCGCATCGCGGCCCAGCGTCCGGCGGCGTATTACGCGGACCGCTGCGACCATGTGCTTATCAACGACGCTGCCGACGCCGCGGAGGCGGAGGCGCGGGCGGAGGCGCTGCTGGCGGGATTGGTCAAGACCATATGATTTAAGACCATATGAATTAGATATAAATTTGATAGGAGGAAACTGACATGAGCGAGAAAAAGAGCGAACTGCGAGAAAAGCTGCTGTACGAACCGAAGAACGGCTTCGACCTCCTCACGGCAGAGGACCGCGAGGGGATGGAGCGCTACGCCGAGGACTATAAGGCCTTTTTGAACCACAGCAAGACCGAGCGCAAGTGCGTGGATTACGCCGTGGCCCTGGCGGAGGAGCGGGGCTTCCGCGCCTATAAGCGGGGCATGAAGCTGCAGCCGGGCGACAAGGTGTACTACAACAACCGCGGCAAGGCCATCATGCTGGCGGTCATCGGCCAGAAGAGCCTCGCGGAGGGCGCCAACATCGGCGCGGCCCATACCGACGCGCCCCGCCTGGACCTGAAGCCCCGTCCCCTGTACGAGGAGGCGGAGATGGCCTATCTCAAGACCCACTATTACGGCGGCATCCGGAAGTACCAGTGGACCACCATCCCCCTGGAGCTGCACGGCGTGGCGGTGCTGCGGGACGGCAGCAGCGTGCAGGTGGATATCGGCGACAAGGAAGGCGACCCCCAGTTCATCATCTGCGACCTGCTGCCCCACCTGGGCTACGCCCAGGCGAAGAAGCCGCTCTCCGAGGCCATCCCGGCGGAGAACCTGAACCTCCTCGTGGGCAGCGAGCCCATCGCGGAGGACGAGGGCAAGGAACGGGTGAAGCTGCAGGCCCTGAAATGGCTGCAGGAGAACTACGGCATCACCGAGGAGGACCTGATCTCCGCGGAGATCTGCGCCGTGCCCGCGGGCAAGGCCCGGGACATCGGCTTTGACCGGAGCCTCATCGCGGCCTACGGCCACGACGACCGGGTCTGCGCCTACGCGGAGCTGGCGGCCCTGTTCGCGGTGGAAAAGCCCGAGCGCACCGCGGTCTGCATCTTCGCGGACAAGGAGGAGATCGGCTCCGAGGGCGTCAGCGGCATGAAGTCCGCCGCCTTCGACACCTTCATGGCGGACCTCTGCGAGGGCCAGGGCGTGTCCCTGCGCGAGTGCTTTGAAAACTCCTTCTGCCTCTCCGCCGACGTGACGGCGGCCTTCGACCCGGCCTACGCCGACGTGTACGAGCGGAACAACAGCTCCTTTATCAACTACGGCATCGGCCTTTGCAAGTACACCGGCTCCGGCGGCAAGAGCGGCTCCTCCGACGCTTCGGCGGAGGTCGTGGGCCTGGTGCGCAAGCTCTTCAACGACAACGGCGTGCAGTGGCAGATGGCGGAGCTGGGCAAGACGGACGCCGGCGGCGGCGGCACCGTGGCGAAGTTCATGGCGGAGCGCAACATCGACACCCTGGACGCGGGCGTGCCGGTGCTGTCCATGCACGCGCCTTACGAGACCGTGTCGAAGCTGGACTGCTATATGACCTTCAAGGGCGTGAAGACCATCTTTGAAAAGCGGTAAAACGCATCTCTGCGCGGCGGGAGCATTCCCGCCGCGTATTTTTTTGTCCCTGCCGCGCATCCTATCCCTAAGTAAACAAAGGAGGCGCAGCGCATGAGCGAAACGACCAGGGCCACGCAGGAGACGGAGCGCGGAGACAAGCGGGAGGACGGCACGCCCAAGACCCAGCAGCTGGTGGACATGGGCTCCACCATGATTCGCAACAGCCGGGGCAACCTCTACTGCCTGACCATCGTGGGGCAGATCGAGGGACACAGCGTGCTGAACCAGAACACCAAGACCACCAAATACGAGCATGTGATCCCGCTTCTCGCAGGGCTGGAGGGAGCGGAGGATGTGGACGGCATCCTGATCCTGCTCAACACCGTGGGCGGAGACGTGGAGGCGGGCCTTGCCATCGCGGAGCTGATCGCGGGGCTGCGCAAGCCCACGGTGACGCTGGTGCTGGGGGGCGGACACTCCATCGGCGTGCCGCTGGCGGTGTCGGGCAAGGTGAGCATAATCGCCCCCTCCGCCTCCATGACCATCCATCCCATCCGCATGACGGGTATGCTCATCGCGGCGCCCCAGACCTACCGCTACTTCGAGCGGCTGCAGGAGCAGATCGTCCGCTTTGTGGAGGAGCATTCCCGCATCGAGAAGGGAAAATTCCTGGAGCTGATGATGAGCCTGGGGGATATGTCCTCGGACGTGGGCAGCGTCATCTACGGCACGGAGGCCGTGCGCCTGGGGCTCATCGACCGGGTGGGGAGCCTCAGCGAGGCCATGGACTGCCTGTACGGCATGGTGGAGCAGGAGAAGGACGCCCGCTGATACTGATTCTTGATTAAAAGATTTAATCAAGAATCCCGTGTGCTGCGCACACTCGCATCGTGCTAACGCACGCTGCGCCGTCCCATGCAGTTTTTGATAAAAAGCTTTTAAAGCTTTTTATCAAAAACTAGTATGAGTGCTTTGACAGAAAAAAGGAGCCGCCCGCGGGCGGCTCCTTTGCGCTGCTTTTTCTCAGGCGCTGCACTTGCCGGCATTACAGCTCCAGTCTCATATAAAGAAGCTCCTGAAAACCGGCCGTGCGGGAACGGAAGCCTTTCGGATTTCTGCCGTATGCGACAAAGCCTGCGCTTTCATACATGGATACGGCTCTCGTGTTTTCCGCCACGACCGTAAGCTCAAGCTGTACATATCCGGCCTTCCTCGCACATTCGATACAGGCGTCCATCAGCGCCCGTCCGATCCCAAGTCCCCAGAATTCCCTGGCGACGCTGATGCCGAACTCGGCGCGGTGCCGCACCTTGTATTTGCCGCCCACCGCTTCGATCCCGGCGGTCCCTGCCACCGCGCCGCCGACAACGGCGATGATCTCGATCTCGTTTTCGCTCTCGGACTTTTCTTGCAGAAACTGACCTTCCCGGGCCGCGTCGAAGCTGTTCTCATCCGGATAGGAGAGCAGATAGTCGGTCTGCGCATGGGTCAGATTGAAGTTCTCAAACACTGCCGCTCCGTCGTTTTCTGTTCCGCTGCGCAAACAGCACTCCATACCGTTTTTCAATACGATCGTCTTTTGATATTTCAAAACAAACGCCCCCCAATTGGGATTTATCCCTATCATACTACCCTATGCCGCTGTTCATTGCAACGCCTGGTGAGAAGAATACCGGGGGCAAAAAAGGTTTCGCCGGTTCAAGGCAAAGCCTTTTCAATAGTCAGATAAACCGGAATTTAACTATTATTTCATCCTGTTTATGTGCGTCTGATAATCCTCATAGTATGGAGCGATATCTTCTCTTGAGAGCTCGGCTGCTTCGTCCGGAGTATAATCCTGAAATAGCATACCAGGAACAAACTCTTTTTCAAAGTAGAGTTCCAGTCTATCCGGGTCACTTGCTCTAATATAGGCATTGGTGTAGCCGGCCTCGCTCACTACGGGAAGTAAGGCCGTATTGTTATCCTCATTCAGCAGGATGATCGCCTCATATTGCGCAAACAGAGGCTCATGCTCGTAAATTGCACCTATCGTAAAGGTAAGTGGCTGCTCTGTTAACTTGCAGGGCTGTTCAATAGTATCTCCGATTGAAAGATGTTCATCATTTGCGAGTGAACTTGAAATGATGATAGGATTACACGCATTATTTGAAAGGATAGAAGGGTCTTCCTTTATGATTGCCGCTCGTTCAAAGGATGATGTGTCAATTTTATCAAATGACTCTGTTGCATAGTATGCAATCTGTCGTGGAACCGATGCCATGCCTGGACGTTCAAATATCAGCAGAGAAAAGGGGAAAATACTATCTACAAACGGCTCTTTTTCCAATGTCACAAGCTGTTCCTTTGTGGTACACTCCACATAATAATCAAACTGGGGGTTTCCTGATTCATCTGAGGACGCAGAATTGCATCCTGTCATCCCAAAGAAGATAGATACAATCGCAAAAGTTGCTATTAACCTCTTCATCTTTCCTCCTGTGATCTTCCGTTTTCAACATTAAATCCCGATTTATTCTTTGGTCATATTACCATATCTATCAGCCCGTTTCAATGCTTGGCAGAAGTGCCACAGCTGAAACCACCAACATTTTAAGTTCATTGGCCTGCCCCTTTCCCATCTTGCAAAGGCGGCGCTTTTCTGTTATAGTAACTTAGTTAAAGTATGTCCCTCGCGCCGCGGGCGCAGGGGGCGCGGAGAGGACGCGCCCGAATCCGACGATGAGGTGGAAACGAGTGTACTTAAAAGCTTTGGAGATCCAGGGATTCAAGAGCTTCCCGGATAAAACGGTGCTGCATTTCGGCGAGGATATCACCGCCATTGTCGGCCCCAACGGCAGCGGCAAGTCCAACATCTCCGACGCGCTGCTCTGGGTCATGGGCGAGCAGAGCAGCCGGAGCCTGCGGGGCAGCAAGATGGAGGACGTGATCTTCGGCGGCACGGAGACCCGGGGCCAGATGGGCTTCGCCCAGGTGACGCTGGTCATGGACAACACCGGGCATATCTTCCCGCGGGACGAGAGCGAGATCTCCGTCACCCGCCGCTACTACCGCAGCGGCGAATCGGAGTACTATATCAACCGCCAGGCGGTGCGCCTGCGGGACGTGACGGAGCTGTTCATGGACACCGGCATGGGCCGGGAGGGATACTCCATCATCGGCCAGGGCAAGATCGACGAGATCCTTTCCGTCAAGAGCGGGGAGCGCCGGGAGATCTTCGAGGAGGCCGCCGGCATCTCCAAGTTCCGCCACCGCAAGGAGGAGGCGGAGCGGAAGCTCCAGCGCACGGAGGAGAACCTGGTGCGCATCAACGACAAGATCTCCGAGCTGGAGCTGCAGGTGGAGCCGCTGCGCCAGCAGTCGGAAAAGGCCAAACGCTACCTCATCCTCCGGGATGAGACGCGGGTGCTGGAGATCTCCCTCTGGCTCACGTCGCTGGAGAGCCTGCGGGCCGCCGCGCGGAAGCTGGAGACGGACCTGAATGCGGCGGAGCAGGAGCTTGCCGCGGCGAAGGCGGCGGTGGAGGAGCAGTACGCCGCAGGGGAGAAATTTGCCGCTGCCGCCCGGGAGAACGACCTCGCGGCGGAGGAGCTGCGCCGGGAAAGCGGCGAGATCGAAGGCCGCATCAGCGAAAAAGAGGCCGCGGCGGCGGTGCTGGCGACCTCCATCAGCCATAACGAAGAGAGCATCCGCCGGGTAGAGGAAGAGCTAAAGGAGCAGTCCGACCGGGCCGGCGGGCTCACGGAGAAAATAGAGGAGCAAAAGCGCCGCATGGCGGAGACGGAGACGGGCCTGGCGGCGCTTGAGGAAGCGCTGGCCGCTTTGCTGCAGGAGGCGGAGGAGCTCTCCCGCAAGGCCGGCAGCGCCGCCGAGGAGGCGGAGGCTTTCCGGGCGAAGGAGGCGCTCGCCAACGCCGAAGCGGCGGAAAAGCGCGCGGAGCAGTCCGCCCTGGCTGCCGCCATACAGGCCATGGAGGAGCGGGGCGGCGCCATCGACGGCGACGCGGCGGCCATGGAGAAGCAGCTTTCGGAGACGGAGGCCCAGGCGAAGCAGAGCCGCCGGGCGCTGGAGGACGCGGAGGAGGAAGCCGCCGCCGTCCGTAATATCATCGAGGGCCATGCGCTGAAGCTGCGGCAGAAGCAGAGCCGCAGCGAGGAGGCGAAGCAGAAGGCCCTGCAGCTGACCATGGACCTCAGCGCCATGGATTCCCGCATCCATCTGCTCAGCGAGATGGAGAAGGAGTACGAGGGTTTCAGCAAGTCCGTCAAGACCGTGATGAACGCGGCGGCCCACGGCGCGCTGCGGGGCGTTCACGGCCCGGTGGCGAACCTGATGGAGACGGATCAGCGCTACGCTGTGGCCATGGAGATCGCCCTTGGGGCGGGGCTGCAGAACATCGTGGTGGACCGGGAGGAGGACGCGAAGAACGCCATCGCGCTTTTGAAGCAGCGCGCCGCCGGCCGCAGCACCTTCCTGCCCCTGACCGCCATCCGCGGCGAGGAGCTGCGGGAAAAGGGCCTGGAGCGGGAGAGCGGCTATGTGGGCATTGCCTCGGAGCTGGTGCGGTTTGAGGAGAAATACCGCGCCGTGTTCCTGTACCTGCTGGGCCGCACCGTGGTGGTGGAGGACTTAGACTGCGGCATCGCCATGGCCCGGAAGTATCAAAACCGCTTCCGCATCGTCACGCTGGACGGCCAGGTCATCAACCGGGGCGGCAGCATGACCGGCGGCAGCGTCAGCCAGAGCAGCGGCGTGCTGAGCCGGGCCGGAGAGCTGAAGGAGCTGACCGCGAAGCGGCAGAGCCTGGCCGATTCCCTCGCCGCGGCGGAAAAGGACGCGGAGGAGAAGCTCCGGGAGCTGCAGCGCACCCAGTATGAGCTGGACACCGCCGCCGAGCAGCAGCGCAGCGCCGAGGACGAGGTGCTGCGCCGCCAGGGCGAGAAGAACCATTACGACGTGCTCCTTTCCGCCATGCGGGAGAATCTGGAGAGCCTCCGGCAGGAGAAGGAAACGCTGGCGGCCCGTCTGGCCGAGGCGAGGGAGAACGCCCTTGCGGCGGAGGAGCGCATCGCGGACGCGGAGCGCCGGGCCGGTGACTTCCGCGCCGAAGCGGAGCGCCGCAGCAGCGGCGAAAGCGAGCTGCTGGGCCGCGGCGCGGCCCTCAGCGAGGAGATGGCGGCGAAGAAGGCGGAGGCCGCCGCCCTCAGCGCGGAAAAGACCGCGCTGGAGGGGGCACTGCAAAATCTGCAGTCCCTTTCCGCCGACATGGCGGGAGACCGCAGCGCCAGAGAGGCCCTTATCGGCGAGTACCGGGCGAAAAACGAGCAGCTCCGCGCCCAGGAGGCGGAGCGGCAGGCGGAGGCCGCCGCCCTGCGCGAAAGCGCCGCCGGCATCCGGGAGAAGCTGCAAAAGCTGACGGAGGCGAAGCTGCAGCTGGAGCAGGAGCGCACCGCCGGCGACCGCCGGGCGAGAGAGTGCAACGAGCTGCTTTTGAACGCCGAGCGCAGCGTGAATCTGCTGGAGCAGAAGAAAAACGCCTCCGCCATGGAGGAAAAGCAGATCCTCGACCGGCTCTGGGAGCATTACGAGCTGAGCCACAGCGCCGCCATGGAGCAGCGTGTGGAGCTGGAGAGCGTGGCCAAGGCCAGCCGCCGCGTGGCGGAGCTGAAGCGGGAGATCAGCGCTCTCGGCAGCGTGAACGTGGGGGCCATCGAGGAGTTTGAACGGGTGAACACCCGCTACACCTACCTCACAGACCAGAGGGACGACGTGCAGAAGTCCAAGGACGACCTCCTCGGCATCATCGAGGAGATCACCCGGGAGATGACCGCCATCTTCTCCGAGCAGTTCAAGCTTCTCGCCGAGAGCTTCCAGGAGACCTTCACGGAGCTCTTCGGCGGCGGCAAGGCCACGCTGGAGCTGGAGGACCCGGAGGATATCCTGGGCTGCGGCATCGAGATCAAGGCCCAGCCCCCGGGCAAGTCCCTCAAGACCATCTCGCTGCTCAGCGGCGGCGAGAAGGCCTTCGTCGCCATCGCGCTGTATTTCTCCATTTTGAAGGTGCATCCCACGCCGTTCTGCGTCATGGACGAGATCGAGGCGGCGCTGGACGAACCCAACGTGGTGCGCGTGGCGAAGTACATGCGCCGCATCTCCGGCAAGACGCAGTTCGTGGTCATCACCCACCGGCGCGGCACCATGGAGGAGGCGGACGTGCTCTACGGCGTCACCATGCAGGAAAAGGGCGTCAGCCGCGTGCTGACCATCAATATGAACGACCTGGCCAAGGAACTGAACATCAAATAGGAAAAGGAACGGAGCTATGGGACTTTTCAGCAAGATCAAGAAAGCGTGGTTCGACTCCATCGTCTGGGAGACCGTGGACGAGGACTTTTACGAGGCGCTGGAGGAGAGCCTGATCATGGCGGACCTGGGCGCGGCTCTCGCGGCGGACTGCATCGAGCGCCTGCGCAAGGCGGTGTATGAGGGGAGCCTGCAGGGCGAGCAGAGCGTGAAGCAGGCCCTGCGGGACATTCTGAAGGAGAAGCTGGATGTGGGCGATACGGCGCTGCACCTGGATACCAAGCCCAGCGTGGCCCTCATCATCGGCGTCAACGGCGTGGGCAAGACCACCTCCATCGGCAAGCTGGGCTGGCGCATGCGGCAGGGGGGAAAGAAGGTCCTCTTCTGCGCGGCGGACACCTTCCGCGCGGCGGCGGCGGACCAGCTGCAGATCTGGGCGGAGCGCAGCGGCTGCGAGATCGTGCGCCAGCACGAGGGGGCGGACCCCGGCAGCGTACTGTTCGACGCCATCGCCGCGGCCAAGGCCCGGGGCACGGACGTGGTGCTGTGCGACACGGCGGGAAGGCTGCACAACAAGCAGAACCTGATGAACGAGCTGCAGAAGATCCGGAAGATCATCGACCGGGAGCTGCCGGAGGCGGCGGTGGAGACGCTGCTGGTGCTGGACGCCACCACCGGGCAGAACGGCCTGATCCAGGCAAAGCAGTTCCAGGAGACGGCGGGGCTCACCGGCATCATCCTGACCAAGATGGACGGCACCGCCAAGGGCGGCATCTGCGTCGCCATCGCCGAGTCCCTGGGCGTGCCGGTGAAGTTCATCGGCCTCGGGGAGGGCATCGACGACCTGGAGCCCTTCGACGCGGACGCCTATGTGAACGCGCTGATCTGAAGCGGGAAAAAGGAGGAGCAGCTATGCTGAGACAGGACGGACGGGCGCTGGACGAGCTGCGCCCCATCCGCATCACCACGGACTTCATCAAATTCGCCGAGGGGAGCTGCCTGATCGAGTGCGGCGAGACCAAGGTGCTCTGCTGCGCCAGCGTGGAGGAGCGGGTCCCGCCCCATGTGGCGGAGGGCTCCGGCTGGGTCACGGCGGAGTATTCCATGCTGCCCCGGGCCAACCGCCAGCGCAGCCGCCGGGACATCGACAAGCTGAAGCTCAGCGGCCGCAGCGCGGAGATCCAGCGCCTCATCGGCCGGAGCCTTCGAGCGGCGGTGGACCGTGAGGTCCTGGGGCCGCGCACCGTCACCGTGGACTGCGACGTGCTGCAGGGCGACGGCGGCACCCGCACTGCCTCCGTCACCGGCGGCTTCATCGCCCTGGCCCTGGCCTGCAAAAAGCTCGTGGCGGAGGGCGTGCTGGCGGAAAATCCGGTGCAGCACTATGTGGCGGGCGTTTCCGCCGGCATCGTGGGCGGGACGCCTATGCTGGACCTCTGCTACGCGGAGGACAGCCGCGCCGCGGTGGACCTGAACTGCGTTATGGACGATACGCTGTCCATCATCGAGCTGCAGGGCACGGGCGAGGGCCGGGCCTTCACCGTGGCGGAGCAGCAGACGCTGGTGGCGCTCTGCCAGAAGGGCCTGCGGGAGCTGATCGAACAGGAAAAACGGATCGTGGGGGAGCTTTGATATGAAATTTGTATTGGCGTCTCAGAATCGGGGGAAGCTGGCGGAGATGGCGGAGATCCTGGGGGATCTCGGCGTGGAGGTCGTGCTGCAGTCCGATCTGGGGCTTTCGGTGGAGGTGGAGGAGACCGGGACCACCTTTCTGGAGAACGCCCGGCTGAAGGCCAAGGCGGTGATGGAGGTCTCCGGCCTGCCCGCCATCGCGGACGATTCCGGCCTCTGCGTGGACGCCCTGGGGGGCGGCCCCGGGGTCTATTCCGCCCGCTACGGCGGCGGGGACCTGACGGACGCGGAGAAGGTGCAGCTGCTGCTCAGCAATATGCGGGGCGCATCCACCCGCGCCGCCCATTTTGCATCCGCCATTGTCTGCGCTTTTCCCGACGGCAGCGAGCTCACGGCGGAGGGCCGGGTGGACGGCAGCATCGCCTACGCCCCCGTGGGGGAGGGCGGCTTCGGCTACGACCCGGTGTTCTTCTACCCGGCGGCGGGCAAGACCTTCGGCCAGCTCTCCCGGGAGGAGAAGGCCCTGGTGTCCCACCGGGGCAACGCACTCAGGGCTTTTGCGAAGAAGCTGGAAGACTATTTGAAGAAATAAACGAGGAAACGGTATGGAACTGACGAGCAAACAGAGAGCGCAGCTGCGCGGCATCGCGAGCCAGGCCGACACCATTTTGATGGTGGGCAAGGACGGCGTCAGCGAGAATGTCATCCGGGAGGCCAACAACGCGCTGGAGGCCCGGGAACTCATCAAGGGCCGGGTGCTGGAGAACTCCATGCTGACGGCGCGGGAGGCGGCGGAGCAGCTGCGGGTCCCCACCCGCAGCGAGGTGGTGCAGGTCATCGGCTCGAAATTCGTGCTGTACCGCCGTCAGCATGACGCGGACAAGCGGAAGATCCAGCTGGTGACGGAGAAAAAGCGCAAAGCGCCCGGAAAGGGGAACTGACCATGCGCATCGGGATCTACGGCGGCACCTTCGACCCCATCCATCTGGGGCATCTCGCCGCCGCGAAGACCGTGACGGAGGAACTGGCCCTTGACCGCCTTCTCCTGATCCCGGCGGCCCTGCCGCCCCATAAGGCGCTGGCGGAGCAGAGCGCTTCCGCCGCCGAGCGGCTGGAGATGGCCCGTCTGGGGGCGGAGAGCCTGCGCCTGCCGGAGGTCGAAGTCTCGGATATCGAGATGCGCCGGGAGGGGCCCAGCTACACCGTGGACACCCTGCGGGCGCTGCGGGCGCAGTACCCGGAGGCGGAGCTGTGGCTGCTGGTGGGGACGGATATGCTCCGGAGCTTTGCCCACTGGTGGGAGCCGGGGGAGATCCTGCGTCTCGCGGGCCTCTGCGCCTTCGGCCGGCACGAAGAGGACACGGAGGGCGGCCTTGCCGCCGCGGCGGAGGAGCTGCGCCGCGCCTTTCCGGGCGCCCGGGTGCGCACGCTGACGTTGCCAAACCTGGTGGAGATCTCCTCCACGGAGCTGCGGCAGGGCCTCGCGGAGGGCCGGGGAGAGGAATTCCTGCCTCCCGCCGTGTACGGCTATATTCTGCGCCGGGGGCTCTACGGCACAAAGGCCGACTTGAAGCATCTTACGCTTGACGAGCTGCGGCCCGTGGCCCTCAGCTTTCTCAAGGGAAAGCGCGTGCCCCATGTGCTGGGGACGGAGCGTACCGCCGCGTATCTCGCGGAGAAGTACGGCGCGGACGTGGAGGCGGCCCGGCGGGCCGCGCTGCTCCACGACTGCACCAAGCGCCTTTCCATGGACGAGCAGCTGGCCCTCTGCGAGCTGTACGGCATCCAGCTGGATAAGCTGGAGCAGAAGGCGCTGAAGCTGCTGCACGCCCGGACCGGGGCGGCCCTGGCGAAGGACCTCTTCGGCGAGAGCGACGAGGTGGCCTCCGCCATCCGCTGGCATACCACGGGCAAGGCGGACATGACGAAGCTGGAGAAGGTGATCTATCTCGCGGATTACATCGAGCCCACCCGGGACTTCCCTGGGGTGGAGGAGCTGCGGCGTGTGTGTGAAAGGGATCTGAACGAGGGGCTGCGGCTGGGCCTTGCCATGACGGTGGAGGAGATGACGGCCATGGGCAGCCCCGTACACGAAAAAACGCTGGAAGCACTGGCATACCTGAAAGGAAAGACACTATGAGCATCAAAGGAAAGCGGGAGGCGCCCCGGGGCGGCTCCGGAGAGAGAAAGAAGGAGAAGCTGGAACAGCAGCAGGCGGCGGAGCAGGTGGTCTACGCGGTGGTGCGCGAGGGCGACGAGGAGGCGGACCGCCTGGATACGGAGCGCCGGTTGGAGGAGCGCAGGAAGCAGAACGCGGCGCCGGCAGACCCGGAGGAGGAAAAGGCCCGCCGGGTGAAGCGCGCTCTCATTATCGTCTGCGCCGTGCTGGCGGTGCTGCTGGTAGTGCTGCTGGCCTACAAGGCGCTGTTTGTCCGCCCGGAGGTGGACCGTCCCGTCGACGACGGAGAGCAGGAGCTGGACGTGGGCGACGGCCTGCAGCCCCTGATCTCCGGCGAGCGCAAGAGCAAGGACTTCTACACCTTCCTGCTGCTGGGCCGGGACACGGGCGGCGGCGGCAACTGCGACACCATGATGCTGATCAGCTACGACATGACGAATCAGAACATGACCGTCATGTCCATCCCCCGGGACACCATGGTGAACGTGCCCTGGGACGTGAAGAAGATCAACTCCGTCTATAACCACTTCGGCGGCGGGGATAAGGGCATCGAGAAGGTGAAGCAGGAGGTCTCCCAGCTGGTGGGCTTCCAGCCCGACTACACCATGGTGGTGGAGTGGGAGGCCGTGGGCGAGCTGGTGGACGCCATCGGCGGCGTATGGTTCGACGTGCCGCGGGATATGAAATATAAGGACCCCTATCAGGACCTGGTCATCGACGTGGACGCGGGCTACCAGCTTCTGGACGGCGAGGCCGCCATGGGCGTCATTCGCTGGCGGCATGACAACAGCGGCAACGGCTACCCCGAGGGGGACATCGGCCGCATCAAGACCCAGCAGGCCTTTTTGAAGGCGGTCATCTCCCAGGTGCTGCAGGTGAAGAACGCGGTGAAGCTGTTCGAATTTGCGGAGATCTTCCAGCGGAACGTGCAGACGGAGCTCAGCGTGCAGAACCTGTTCTGGCTGGGCAAGGGCGCGGTGCTGGGCGGCCTGACCATGGAAAACGTGAACTTCGTCACCATGCCCAACACGCCGGTGCGCTGCTGGAGCCGCGTGGTGAAGAACATGCAGTCCTACGTGGTGCCCAAGGCCAACGAGCTGCTCAAGCTCGTGAACGAGAGCCTCAGCCCCTTCACCCAGGTGTTCACCCTGAAGGACCTGGACCTCATGTCCGTGAACGCGGACGGCAGCATCTCCTCCACCACCGGCCATGTGGAGGACAGTGTGGCGGCGGTGGCCCCGGTGCTGCCCTCCACAGACCCGGAGGACCCCAATTATGACCCGGATTACGACCCGGACGCCCCGGTCACGGACCCGGACGATCCGGACTATGACCCGGACACGCCCTCCACGGAGCCGGAGGACCCCTCCGGCGGCTCGTCGGATCCGGGGACGGACACCCCCTCCACAGACCCGGGGACGTCCGGCGGGGAGCAGGGCGGCGAGACGCCGTCCGATCCCTCCACCGACGGCGGCGCGGGCTATATTGACGATGGTACGGGCTGGTAAGACCGGCCGGAAAGGAGAACGATATGGTATCTTCCAAGGAAATGGCCCTGACGGCGGCCAAGGCGCTGGATGCAAAGAAGGGCCGCGAGATCCGCGTGCTGGAGATCGAGAAGCTGACCACCCTCGCGGACTACTTCGTCATCTGCAGCGGCTCCTCCAACACCCAGATCAACGCCCTTTGCGACGCGGTGGAGAAGGCCCTGGCGGAGGAAGCCGGGGAGACGCCCCTCCACCGGGAGGGCTATCGCGGCGGCACCTGGGTGCTGCTGGACTACGGCTGCATCGCGGTGCATGTGTTCAACAACGAGGCGCGGGAGTTCTACTCTCTCGAGCGTCTCTGGAGCGACGGCAGGGAAGTGGACCTCAGCGGCGTGCTGGGGCAGGAATAAGGCTTGACAAACCTTTGCGCAAAAGCTACAATAAGCCCGTTGAAATCAGCGAGGAAGGGGAAAAAGACGGTCATCTCCGCCTGAAGAGAGTCGGCGGCCGCTGCGAGCCGATGGGGAGGGACCGTGTATGACTGGCCCCGGAGCCGCCCGCCTGAAGGAGCGTTTCGTAGGGCGGGACGGGAGGTCCCGTTACAGGCCATGCCCCCGAGAAGGGGCGCGGAGAGCCGCCCGGGCGACCGGCGGCTGAAGCAGGGTGGTAACACGCCAAGGTGCGTCCCTGACCGGTATGAGCGCATACCGGTCAGGGACTTTTTATTTCGCGGGATTTTTCATTGATATATCAGAAGAGGAGAGCAGTATGAAGTACGATTTCACCGCCATTGAGAAGAAATGGCAGCAGAAGTGGCAGGAGGAGAAGACCTTCGCCGCGAAGACCGGAGACAGCTCCCGGCCCAAGTTTTTCGGTCTGGTGGAGTTCCCCTATCCCTCCGGCAACGGCCTCCATGTGGGCCATGCCCGCCCCTATACCGCCATGGACGTGGTGGCCCGGAAAAAGCGCATGGACGGCTATAATGTCCTGTTCCCCATCGGCTACGACGCCTTCGGCCTGCCCACGGAGAACTACGCCATCAAAAACCACATCCATCCCGCCAAGGTGACCCACGACAATATTGCGAATTTCCGCCGGCAGCTGCAGATGCTGGGCTACTCCTTCGACTGGGACCGCGAGGTGAACACCACCGACCCCAGCTACTACAAGTGGACCCAGTGGATCTTCCTCCAGCTCTATAAGAACGGTCTCGCCTACAAGGCCTCCATGCCCGTGAACTGGTGCACCAGCTGCAAGTGCGTCCTCGCCAACGAGGAAGTGGTGGAGGGCGTCTGCGAGCGCTGCGGCAGCCCCGTCATCCGCAAGGAGAAGAGCCAGTGGATGCTGAAGATCACCGAGTACGCCGACCGGCTCATCGACGATCTGGACGACCTGGACTTCATCGAGCGCGTGAAGATCCAGCAGCGCAACTGGATCGGCCGCTCCACCGGTACGGAGCTGGATTTCACCGCCACCAACGGCGACAAGCTCACGGTCTACACCACCCGCTGCGACACGCTCTTCGGCGTGACCTACATGGTCCTGTCTCCCGAGCATGAGTATCTGAAAAAGTGGAAGGACCAGATCAGAAACTGGGACGCCGTGGCGGCCTACATGGCGGAAGCCGCCCGCAAGTCCGACCTGGAGCGCACCGACCTCAACAAGGACAAGTCCGGCGTCCGCATCGAGGGCATCGAGGCCATCAACCCCGCCAACGGCACGAAGATCCCCATCTTTGTCTCCGACTACGTCCTCATCACCTACGGCACCGGTATCGTCATGGGCGTGCCGGGCCACGACCAGCGCGACTGGGACTTTGCCACCAAGTTCGGCCTGCCCATCATCGAGGTGGTGCAGGGCAGCGATATCACCAAGGAAGCCTTCACCCTGAAGGACGACACCGGCATCATGGTGAACTCCGACTTCCTCAACGGCATGACCGTGCGGGAGGCCATTCCCGCCATGAAGGAGTGGGTGACGAAGCAGGGCATTGGCCGTCCCAAAACCAACTACAAGCTCCGCGACTGGGTCTTCTCCCGCCAGCGCTACTGGGGCGAGCCCATCCCCATGGTCTGGTGCGACAAGTGCGGCTGGCAGCCTCTGCCGGAGGAGCAGCTGCCTCTGCTGCTGCCCGAGGTGGACAGCTATGAGCTGACCGACGACGGCGAGAGTCCCATTTCCAAGATGACCGACTGGGTCAGCACCACCTGCCCCTGCTGCGGCGGCCCTGCCAGACGCGAGACGGACACCATGCCCCAGTGGGCCGGCTCCAGCTGGTACTTCCTGCGCTA